>CAZGJW010000101.1:0-10610 GCA_964525675.1 uncultured Spirochaetota bacterium | reverse complement strand
CCCTCGCATCAATAACACTCCAGTCCAACTTTTTCATCTCATCAATAAACTTCGCGTCAATAAAGAAGGGCAGGATGTTTTTAATATTACTGTTGATATGTGAGGATTCATAAATGTTATTCGTTTTAACGTCAACAAGCGCATAGTTAATAGTGTCGCCCAGGACAGATGACAGCTGATCGGCGACATACTGCGAAAGGGACTTGAATGAGTTTATCCCGGCGATTTCCCTTGAAAACTTCTCAACAGCAGAAAGGAACTGCACCTGTTTATCGTCCATATAAACACACCCGTCCTTGAGGATTCAGAATTATACCCTGACAGCGTACAAATAAAAATACCTCAGCTCAAGATAACACGTAATAATCTATTATTATAGAAAAAATACGAAGTACGTCGATATTTATCTTGAAATACAGGCGGAGTTACTATTCGTGGATTGTGTGATATCCGGTGCAGGTTATGTAATAAAACGGGCTCGTGTAATGCACGAAAAATTCCGTCTATACCAGGATTAATCAGCCGCGTCCTCTCAGAGCAAGTTCAAAACGATTGGATTTTTCGAGCAAACCCATAGCTTTCAATTCTTTTTTAACGGCACCTCCGCCGGTTTTCGATCCACCGTATTGCGGAAGGCGAAGCGACTTCACTATTTCTTTTACTTCGAAGTACGGATTATCGATTATTATTTGTATGATTCTCTTGCCCAGCTCACTTTGAGCCATTGCAAAAACATCTTCCCTCGGGGTGGACGAGACTTCAGAGGCGGGTTTCTGCGATACAGTCTGCTGTGATACAGATCGTGCATCAGTCACCGGTGCCTTAGGTGCTGACTGTACCCCTGGTGCTGACGGTACCCCTGGTGCTGGCGGTACTGCTGTTTGTCTGGGCTGGTTCGCATCAGGGAGTTGTGCGGGACTCTCCTTTTTTACCGGTTTGCTCATAAAGTTGGCGATCGCTTCTTCAAGGCTGTCAAAGGATTTTAAAATAGACGAAAACTCCATCAGTTCGTACACGTCGTAAACATCAGGTGACATGCTGACAAGCACGAGATCACCGCCGTTTTCCCGTATTTCCCGTATCTCGCTTACAAAAACACCCCACCCGGCGCTGCTGACATAATCGATGTTTTTAAGGTTCACAACAATTCTGTACTTGTTGAGTGCCAGCTGTTCTTCAAGCTTTTTTTCAAGTTCGGGTGCGGTCGTCGTATCTATAAACCCTCTCGCTGCTATCACAGCAATTTCATCGCCTGCCCCGTCATACGATACATCGACCAGAATATCAGGCATACCTTCCTCCCACACAATTTACATTAAAAAATCTTCTTTAATATAACATACAACGATTTTGTTTCCCATCCCCTGTTTGCAATCTATAGTATCACACTATCTATAGTATCACACTATCGCAAAAAAACCAGCATGACTATCGACTTTGATCAGAAAAGACCGCTCCCACATACTGTCACCGGTGAGCAGGATAATCTCCCAGGAGGCGGGATTATCCGTCCGGATAACAATAGTGTAATCTCAATCATACCATAAAATCAATAAAAATATCGTTATGTAGCTTATTTGTAGGCTGCCCAGCTTGGAAGTTCCCGTTTTGAAAAGGCCTCTCGCTTTTCCCGCGCATCGAGCTTCATACGAACCAGCTCACGCTTGACGACACTCTCTTTTAAATTGTACCCCCCGTATTCCTCACTACTCAGCAGGCTTGCAAGTCTTCCCGGCCCGTACTCAGGATGCTGACGCACTATCTGCACGAGCATCTTTACCTGCTCATGGGTCGCGTGTTTTATCTCGACTTTCTCTCCCTCCTCGGGTTCTCTTTCCTTAAGGCCGTCATCGCCAAACTGCTCTCTTTTTTCTTTGAGCTTCTGATATTCTTCATACGTAATTCCGGTTTTCTCGAGAGCCTCTTCAACAGACGCTCCTTCATCGATAAGCTGGAAAAGATGAAGCCTCTTTGCGGATTCAATTTCCGCTGTGCTCATCTCCAGCTTGACCACGACAAAAGTTATATCGTCGCTCTGGGGATACCCCTTTGTAAACGCCGATATCTCGTCATTCAACTTCTGCTTGAAGGCATTTGCAGGTAGGAACTGATACTTTTTAATGAATTCCACGAGACGCTGCTCACCGTACTGTTCCCGCTTTTCATTCATTGCTTCTGTAATACCGTCCGTGTAGATAAACAGCAGATCCCCCTTGCGCAGTTTCATTTTTTCTGATGTTATCCTCTTTTTGAATTCGTTAGGATCGCCGAGGTCAATGCCGACCGCGATACCACCGGGGTTCAGAAAGCTGACGGATTTCGTTTCCTCTCTGTAGATGATCATAGGGTTGTGACCGGCTGATGCATAATTCACGATCCTCTTCTTGGCATCGAGAATCACGTAGAACATGGTGACATACATGCCCTTCCTGATGTCGCCCATAGCCACCTTGTTTACTTTGTGCAAAACATAGCTTGCCCGTTTGTTTCCCCGCGCCTCCAGTCGCATAGAGGTCCTGATCATAGTCATGACCATCGAACTACCAATTCCTTTACCGGATACATCAGCAACCACAATTCCTATCGAGTTTTCATCAACCTCAAAGAAATCGTAATAATCGCCGCCTACCTCCTGGGCGGCACGGTATGCCGCATCGATGTCAAATCCCTCCAGTTTCGGCACCTGTTTCGGAAGCAGGGCATTCTGTATCTCCTGTGCGAGTTGGAGCTCCCTTCTCAGTCGCGTCTGATCGGTCAGCTGTCCCTGGGTAATCCGCAGGTTCCGCATGATCTCATTGAATGCCTCACCGATCTTGCTCACTTCCGGATTCCGTGTGGTAAAACGGAGCTCCCTGGCCTGCCCGGATGAGCTTATTCTGGCGATTTCATCCGCGAGCTTTCTAATTGGAGATATAAATGTAGAGCCTATAACGAATACCCCGATTACCGTGGTACTCCAGAAAAACAGGGCAATAAAAGCGATACGCAGCCGTTGGTTCACGATGTCACTCACCTCGGCGAACTTGTCCTCCGGTACGCCGACATGCACCTCTCCGATTTTTGCATTATTTATCTTAATAATCGCAGCAAAATCATTGAATTGCCGCCCACCCCGGCCCCTGTAGATGAAAACCTCGACCGAATCCCTCACGGTGAGCTGCCGCACGCCTCTTGGTCGGGTATACTGCGTAAAAATCCGTTTCACCTCTGTATCGGCGAGTATACTGCCCTCCGCATCGGTTATGACCACATAATCAACAGGAGAGTCTGTCTGTTTCAGGGAAGCGACGAGATTAACGAGGCCGAGGTCGTCACCCTTCAATACGAGGTCGGTTGCGGTCGATGCGACCTGTTCGGCGACGGTTTTATACCGGTCTATGAATTTCTTGCGAACGGTATTCTTCTGATACCTGGAGCCGATATTAAAAACAACAACGATAAGCACCGTAATCAGGGCGATAGCATAGAGGGCGAAACGGACCCGTACGGAAAACCGGGTTTTCAAGCTCGGTGCATACCGGATAGCTCCCTCTTCCAGGTACACCTTCATTGTCAGAATGTTGGCACCGTCTTCGGTTCTGCTGTACTCCACCTCATCGATAAGCTTCTTGATCAGCCATATGCCGAGTCCGCCCTTCCTCCTGGTCTCAACATATTTGTACAGATCGGGTTCGAGCACGCTGTTCCAGTCGAACTCCACGCCCTGGTCTTTAATTCGTATTACAACGGCGCTTTCGAGCTTTTCCATCTCAATCTGAAAGTTGCCCTTTTTTCCTCCGTACGCATGCCGTATGATGTTCGAAACCGCTTCATCGACCGCAAGTTTTATCTCGCTTACCTGTTTTTGAAGCAGGCCCATTTTTCTGCCGTATTTTACAACAAAATCACGCACACGAATCAGGTTCCTGCTTTCAGCGAGGAGATTGATCTTTTTAACTTTGTTTAACTTCATTAATTACCTTCGTAATTGGTCGGTATCCTGTGCACTATTTGGCTGTACTCTATTACTATACACGAAAATCCTCTTTTTTACAACCTTATTGCAAAGCTACGCAGAAAATGCGTACTACTGCAGTATTGATTATCGACAGAGAACAATTATAAATGATACCCTTCATCAGCGGGCGTAATTTTCGAGGATCTCCATGTACTGCACGACCTCAAAGTTATTGCTGTCGAGCGTCCGGGCCGCAGCAAATGCCCTGGAGGCATCTTCAAACCTGTTCAGAAATATATATGTCACCCCTGACAGGGTGTGGAGCTTTGCAAGGACAGGCGCTGCAAGACCCGGGTTTTTTTCAAGACACTCTTTTATAAAAGACAATGCCTCGGCGTATTCTCCATTCTTTAAAAGCAGCAGGGCCAGGTTATAATAGGCCTCGTACCTGTAGGGGAAATCCCGTATCAATTCCTCGTACAACGGGCGCGCGGATTCACCCTCCTCCATACCGGCAAGGATAACAGCGCTTCTGTAATACCAAACAGGATCTATGGCGGCATTTTGGATCTTTTTATAAATACTGCGGGCTCTTTCGGTATGACCTGTAGTCATATACGTCTCTGCAATCTTCTCCCAAACCTTCATGTTCTCCGGCTTTTCGGCAACCGCCCTGCCGTACAGATCAAGCGCATTATCATACAACCCGTGCTTGCGATAGAGATCCCCCACCAGTACAAGATTACCTTCGACTACCTGCCGAACATACATCCTGGCATTCTTGACATCCCCGAGGCTGAAGAGCACATCGGCCCTGCATATAAGGGGGCGCACGCTGTCCGGATACCGTTTTTCGAATTCATCACTCACAGCGATGGCACGCTCATAGGAACCCTGATGTAAATATATTTGAACCAGATTGACATAGGCGTTCTGGTCGACTGGTTTCTCGATCGTCTCTTTTTCAATCGCCTCTCTGTAGTAGATTTGCGCCTGTGTCAGGTCTCCAAGCTCGAGAAATATGTCACCGGCAATCTGCGCTGTCAATTCGTCCCCGTTTTGAGTGTGTGAACGGACGATAAAATTGAGAGCGTCCTGATACCTCCCGCTCTTCACGAGAGCGAAACTGTACAAAGAAACATATTCCCTTCTTTTTGAATAGTCGGGATTGGCCGTAAAGGCTTTTAGAATGTCGGCTGCCTCGCTGAACTGCGCCGTTTTCATGAGGGTGCAGGCAAGATTGTACTGCACAGCAGGAGAATCGGGAAACAGGGCAGTGGCCTTTTTCAAATACTGTACCGAACCATACGTATCTTTCTTCTGCATTAGAACGGCACATTCATATGCAGCAGCGCCGCGCAGGGCCTCGGGAGCATCAGGTGAGGACGCAAGTCCGCTGAGCAGTTTTATCGATTCATCCCTCCGATTTATTCTGCCGTATACCATGGCGAGGTTGAATAAAAACACAGGGTCCTCCTGCTTCCTGGTATACATCTGTTCGGCCATATCAAATTGCCCGGCCGCATAGTAAAGATTGCCGAGAAAGAGGAGTCCCTTCCTGAAATCGGGTTGTAGTTCCAGTGCTTTCTGAACTCTTTCCAGAGACTGCGTCCATCTCCCCGTTTCAGACAACGCTACAGCCGAATTAAAAAGAGCGTTGACATTTTTCCGATCGTAGGAGACCGAATCCCGGTACAGGGTAAGGGCTTTTTCAAAATCATTTTTCTTAAAGTATATGTTCCCGAGATAGAGAGCAGCCAGGCTTTTCGTGCGCCGTCTGCCGGCCTGGTCGAGCACATGCTTCAACAGCATTTCGCAGCGGTCGTATTCCTCGAGCCGGTAATAGTTGAGTGCATCTCTCAGATTTCTGTCGAAAATATCCGGACGGAGAGCACTGTTCGATGTATTGCTTTTTTGAACCAGAAAATATGCAAGAATACCGGCGGACAACAACAGGACAACAAGAATGTACTCAACTATTTTTTTTCTTTTTCGTAGAAGGGACCGAAGAGCTTTTCCCACGTTCTCTAACCGCCTCTTTCCCCTTTGTCTTTCGAACTCCATCGAGAACTCCGTTTACAAATCTATAGGAATCATCATTTCCGAAAATTTTCGCAATATCGATCGCTTCATCTATCACTACGGTATCAGGCACATCCTTCTGATAGAGGAGCGAGAATGTTGAAAATCTGAGAATAGCCCTGTCGACATATGAAAGCCTGTCAAGACCCCAGTGTTCGAGCTGGGATGCTATGGCTGCGTCAATATCTCCAAGGAATTGGATGGTTCCCCTGATAATCTTTCTTGAGAACTCTAATGTGGCTGCATCATGCTTTTTTTCGAGCCAGTCAAAGGTGAGGATATCATCAACGCTTCTTTTCGCGACGTCATACTGGTAAAGAGCCTGGAGCGCAATAACCCGTGCATTCCGTCGTGAGCCCAAATTCTACTCCATTGAAATAATATTCTGAATTTTAGTCGACTGCCGAACCTTCAAGAGCCAGGATTGGAATATGTCTTCTCCTTTTTTTCTGACAAGGTAGCTCTTGATATTTTCTCGGGCCTCGCTGAACTCCATCATACCGCCTTCACTTTTTTCACGAATCTTGAATAAATAATATCCATCCTGAAGCCGTATTGGGGGTGTCACATCCCCGCTGTCAAGTGAAAAGATAAAGTTTACATCTTCGGGTTTTAAAAAAACGGAAAGCTGTTCCTTCGTGTAGGATCCCAGGTACCCTTCGTTGTCCTTATTGGGGGCCTGGGAATACTGTGTTACGAGCTGTTTAAAACTTTGGCCGGTCTTTACTTCAGTGTATATGTCATTCGCCTGCTTTTTTGCTTTCACCGCATCCTGGTAGGAGGCATCCGGCGCAAGCGGCAAATAAATTTCTGCGAGCTTCACAATAGGCGGAACACTGAGCAGCGTACGATTTGCAGGGTCATTGTAAAAATCCTCTATTTCCTTCTCATCAATAGTGTGAATGCTCGATGATGCCATCTGATTGATAAGGCGGGCCTTGAGCAGTTCCATCCTGTACTGTTCCTTGAGCTGCTCATACGTGATGCCCTCCTGTTTTAGCTGTTCTTCGAATTTCTCATCTGAGAGATCTCCCTGTTTCTTGATATTCTCAATGATCTTCTCGAGCTCCTCGTCGGTTACAATGACACCCCGCGCCTCAGCTTCCTTCTTAATCAGCAGATTATCGATAAGCCTGTTCATAACCTCCTTCTTTGAAGGGACCTCATTGCCCAGAATGAGTGCCGCCCGCCGTGCCTGCCCATAGGCGCTGTTGAATTCATGAATGGTAATAATATCTGCATCCACCTTCGCCGCGATACCATTCACAACCTCAGCAAATGCTAACCCTGAAGCAACCATTATAAAAACAATCACTGCAATAAACACTTTCATACAGGTTCTCCTGATAGATTTTCCCTGTACATCACCCTCCCGTTTGAATAACGGAGCGTCACGGTAGTGACTGTATCGATCTTCTGCTGTAAGATCTTCTCACCGACACTGCGGAAGTTATCCGTGTAATCGGTAAGAAATATCTCATACCCGACGCCCGCCTCTGAACCGCGGCCGAGACGGTGGCTTTCAAAAAGACTTTTAACGGCAGCAGCTGTTGTCTCGGCGGAATCTACGATATGAACCGAGCCCGTAACCTCCTGTATCTGCCGCTGAATCAGCGGATAGTGGGTGCAGCCCAGAACCATGGTATCGATGGATGTTCCGTTAAAAAAAGTAAAATACTCCTCCAGCACCATTTTTAAAACAGGGTGCCCAATCCACCCCTCCTCGATGAGAGGAACGAGTAGCGGTGTGTCTTTCTGAAAAACGGAAAACGAAGCATTTTTCTCTTTCAAAGCCCGTTCATAAGCACCGCTTTTTATTGTGCCGGTCGTGCCGATAACACCGATTCGCCCGTTTTTTGTGACGCTGCACGCCGACTGCGCACCCGGTTCAATCACGCCGATTACCGGTATGTCTATCTCTTTTTCCACGATATGCATTGCAACTGAAGTTGCCGTGTTACAGGCAATAACAAGAAGCTTTATACCGCGCCCGAGCAGGAAATTCACCGCCGCCCGTGTAAAATCGAGCACCGCTTTCTCCGATTTTGAACCGTAGGGCAGGTGAAGAAGATCACCGAGATATACAATGGATTCTCCGGGAAGAGCCTTTTTTATGGCGGCTGCCACGGTAAGTCCTCCAACCCCGGAGTCAAATACTCCAATCGGTCTGTCAGTGTCGCGATTATTCATACTTTTCGTCAAAAAAAATACTAGTCGGCCTGTAGGGTGTCAAGATATTATACCAACCCGATATGTTCTGCCATTTTCACTTGACAAACATCAGATTATTGAGCATTTTTTTCCCTCATGTAAAAAAACAATCTGTATACTATTTGCATACTGGGGGAAGAAACATGATAAAATCACGGCACCTATTTACATCTGAATCGGTAACGGAGGGGCATCCCGACAAGGTCGCCGACCAGATTTCCGATGCAATTCTCGATGCAGTAATGGAGCAGGACCCGATGGGCAGGGTGGCATGTGAAACCCTCGTCACCACGGGCTTGGCATTTGTTGCCGGCGAAATGTCAACCACGGCATATGTTGATATTCCGAAAGTCGTTCGTGGAACTATTAAATCCATCGGATACACTGAACCGGAGCTCGCATTCGACTGGGAGACATGCGCTGTTATCACCAGCATAGATGAGCAGTCGCCCGATATTTCTCAGGGTGTAACCGCAGGCAAGGGACTCCATACAGAGGAGGGCGCCGGTGATCAGGGCATGATGTTCGGATATGCGGTAAACCAGACCGAAGAGTTAATGCCCCTGACCATCATGCTTGCGCACAAGCTCCTCATGCGCCTTTCGGACCTCAGAAAATCCGGAAAGCTTCCCTACCTGAAACCCGACGGAAAATCCCAGGTCACCGTCGAGTACGACAACGGTAAACCCATCAGGGTGGACACCGTCGTTATATCGACCCAGCATTCCTCGGAGGTTGAGTATGAAGACATATGCAATGATATCGTCAAACAGGTCATACTCAAGGTTGTACCACCGGAATACATAGATGACAAACATATCACCTACCATATCAACCCAACCGGAAGATTCGTAATAGGCGGACCCCATGGAGATACCGGCCTTACCGGGCGAAAAATCATGGTCGACACCTACGGCGGTTTCGGAAGCCACGGCGGAGGCTCTTTTTCGGGAAAGGACCCCACAAAAGTCGACAGAAGCGCTGCATACATGGCCCGCTACATTGCAAAGAATATCGTCGCCGCAGGGATGGCGGATGAGTGTGAGCTGCAGCTTGCCTATGCAATCGGTGTTGCGGAGCCGGTATCGATCAATATCAACACCCACGGAACAGGACAGGTCGACGGAGAGGGGATCGTACGGGCAGTAAAAAAGGTTTTCGATCTCACACCCCACGCAATTATCGAGACACTCGACCTGCGAAAGCCGATCTACCAAAAAACCGCTGCATACGGCCACTTCGGGAGAAGTGAATTCTCCTGGGAAAAAACCGACAGGGTAAAGGATCTCAAAGACGCCGTTAAATAGTGGAACGTCAAAAACAGACCCCTTCCTGACGATATAGTAATAAAACCCTGTTACCTCAATACATTACTCATAAGTGGCGTAAGTCCCCCTGGCGGGATGTATCCTTTGCAGGACTGAGTATCAAAGATAACTTATTTGAAGTTACTGAGAAGTGGCACAAGCCATTTCGCGGCCGAGTATAGCAGATAGCTTAATCGAAGGAACGTAGAAAAAGATCGAACATATGTCGGAACTGCGAATAACCTGTATTCTCCTGCTGGTCACATTTACAGTCGCCGTTTCACTTAATGCCCAGGATTCTACGGATGATACCTTTGTTACACTTCTCAAGGTGAAATATACCGGCGGAACGGTTACCGTACGCTTCGAAACCATCCAGAATGAAGGCGTACAGTACCGAATTTACAGATCAACATCCCCGATGACCGCTGAACCAGACCTTGTAGATGCGCGCCTTGCAGGAGAGATAGGGCCTGATGAGCTGCCGTTCAAAGACCAGCCTGAAAGAGACGGGAAGTATTATTACATGGTCTCCGTTGTAAAGGATGATAGCGAATATTTTTCGTTTATTCCCTACCAGAATACCACCCTCACACCCGTCGATTTTGCGCCGGTTCCGCAGCCCGTACAGTCTGTGGCTGTCCAAAAACTGCAGGATACAGCAGTTTTAATCCCCGTTGTCAGAAAAGCCGCTCGGCCAAAACCAAAGGCTCCCACGAACAGGGAGACCATAGACCGAAATCTTCGAACTAATTTTTATAGAGCCAGATACGGCATGGCGCTTGATGATTTCAAAAAAATTGAAAAAAACAGAAACCTTACAAAAAGAGAATCAGCGGAAATCCACTTCTACAGCGCACAGTGCTTTTTCTATCTTGGAAACTATAATGAGGCCCTCAAGCTGTTCATTCAGGGCAAAGAGGAAGGCACGGACAGCGGTATGTCCGATGCCTGGATCGAACGTTGTCTCGATAAAATCGACTAGTACTGGCGGCATGACGCCTGGTACTAGATAAAAGTATTGACTTCCGTATACTGGTAGAGCGCCATACTTTTGTCAAGGTAGCCGAAAC
>CAZGJW010000100.1:0-10634 GCA_964525675.1 uncultured Spirochaetota bacterium | reverse complement strand
CAATTTCAGGGGAGTGCTGGAGCGTTCCTGCAATGTCGGAATGATCGAGTCTGCAGGTAGGATAGGCGACATCGGACTTTTCGAGAGCCTACGGGCATTCGGTTTCGGCACACCTACCGGCATCATGCTGCCCGGCGAGGCGCACGGCATTTTAAGAAATCCGAAAGATTGGAGCAAAATATCGAAATCAGAGATAGCGATCGGTCAGGAGGTATCCGTTACGGCACTGCAGCTGATAACCGCGGCATCAGCCATAGCAAACGGCGGCGTACTCATGCAGCCACGCATTGTCCGTCGTATAGAACGTCCCGACGGTTCTCCGGTGAAGGAGTACAAACCTTTGAAAATCAGGAGGGTTATTCAGGAAAAGACGGCCTCTGAAATATTGGATATACTCATTGGTGTTCTCTCTGACAGAGGAACGGGGTACAAAGCACGAATAGAGGGGTATGCTATAGCAGGCAAGACAGGCACCGCGCAGATAGCGGATACCAAGAAAGGAGGCTATCTCGAAGATCAGTTCTACGCATCCTTCGTCGGGTTTATGCCGGTTCCGAATCCGAAAATCGTCATACTGGTAACGCTCGACAGGCCGGTTGGAGAGGTATACGGCGGCCAGACCGCAGCACCTGTATTTAAAAACATAGTCGAGCGTATCGCTCCTTACCTCAATATCCTACCGGCTTCATCCGACGTGTACGTCATTCAGTAGGATCGGAATACCCGTTATCACCGGTACATACTACTCCTGTGCCGTTCCAGTCACAGACCGGCTAATCCTGTAAACCGGCCTGCATTTTAAAGTACACGCAGGAACAAGCCTCTTTCTCCCTTCTGTCGGAAGTATGTATAATCGCATCTTGCGGACAGCGGTTGAAACAGGCCGAACACTCAATACATTCAGCAGTATTTATAACTTTTGATTTGCCTTCTTTGATGATAAAAACACCTTTCGGGCATACGTCGGTGCACAATCCGCACCCGATGCACAATTCCTCATTGACGTTGATTTCCGGGACTTTTACTTCTCGATATATCGATCGGAAATTATATTTAACCAGAGGTGACCAGCCTTCAAACTCGTTAATCAGATAAAAGGTCCCTGTGCCGGCAGTAACTGCTGTATCTATCGATCGAGCGGGATGGAATAACCCTGTAAAAATTGTAAAACCCAGTATCCTGCCGGAGCAGGTACAATAATTTTAGCCTTTAGAGCTGATTTCATTTTCCAACTCATTTCTCTTGACGAGATATTCTTCCCAATTATTTTATTCTCATTATAATATGAGGGATATAATCCCGCAGCAGGCGAATGGTTCTGGGCGTCGTTTTCAAAGGACGGTGCCATCATGAAAGAGGGGAAGATCGAAAGCTGCATTACCTGCCACAGTCCTGTCAAGGGTGATCATGATAAGTACAGGAAAGAAGATATTTGAAAACCTATACCCTTAAAAACCTGGACTGCGCCACATGCGCAGTCACTATCGAAAAAAGTCTTGAAAAAATGGAAACCGTACGTTCCGTTTCCGTAAACTTTGCGTCGGCAACCATGAATCTCGAAGCCGAAAACCTCGATGAAGTGATGAGGAAAATCAGGCGTGTTGAACCCGAGGTCGAAATCGTCGAGGCATCGATACGTACAGGGATTCATGAGGAAAAATCTACGAACAGTATAAGAGAGTTTCTGTTAATCAGTTTTTCCATCTTGCTCCTGGTGCTGGGTGTCGTCTTCAAGGAGAAACTGCATCAAACACCAGCTGCCTGAAGCGGCGGCGGTAGGGTATATGATTATCGGTGATGAAATCAAAGAAGATGCATTCCTTGCAATTGCCAATTTACGGAAACTCGGCGTTAAAAAATGCATACTCCTGACAGGAGACAACAGTAAAGCAGCGCAGAGTGTATATAAAAAACTGGGCCTTGATTCCTATCAGGCCCAGCTTCTCCCAGAAGAAAAGGTTAAGGCAATTGAGAAACTCATCGAAGAAAAAGATGGAAAGGTCGCCTTTGTCGGTGATGGAATAAACGATGCACCAGTCATCGCCCAGGCTGACGTGGGAATCGCTATAGGTACGACCGGTTCTGATGCCGCTATCGACACCGCTGATGTTGTATTGATGACGGATTCCCCCAGAAAGGTGGCTGAGGCAATACAGGTAAGCAAAAAAACCCGCAGGATCGTCTGGGAAAATATTATTTTTTCATTTGCTGTAAAGGCCCTCTTTGTAGGGCTGGGTGTTTCAGGCACAGCAACTATGTGGGAAGCGGTATTTGCCGACATGGGTGTCGCGCTTATCGCCATCTTCAACGCAACGAGGATACTTCGGAAAGTTTAAGAATGGACGACGCGAAAGACAAAAACCGTATATTCAAAAAAAATGCGGCCATTCTTCACACCCGCTATCCGGAGTTGTACAGGACAATTACAGAAAATAGAGCGGCCTCGGCCGAAATAACGGTGCACCGAACAAAAACAGGGCTTCCCAACATTGAAGCAACATCCGACGATAAAACAGTATCACTCCATTCAAAAATAGATCCGGTGCGGGAAGCTCGAAGGATCGCCGATTCCGTTATGGAAGGGTCCGAGCAGGTGATTGTGCTCATTGGATTCGGCCTCGGATACCATGTTGAAGAAATGCTCAGAAAAAACGGTCATACACGCTTTGTCGCTATCGAGCCCGACACAAATATCTTCATTCAGGCACTGGGGGCCCGTGACCTGCGCTTTGCGCTGGAATCCGACCGGTTTATGCTCTTCGTTGAACCCGACACCGTGCCCTTTGACGAAGTCATCCCCGAAGCCGGTGCAGTTAAATTCTATATGCACAGGCCCTACACCCTGCTTTTTCCAGAAAAAACGGATAAACTGAAACAGGCCTTTTTAAAATTCAGCAATAGAACCACAATTAATACCGCCACCCTCAGTAAATTCGACCGTCTCTGGACAAGAAATACGTTCAAGAATTGCGAGTACTTTTTTTCGCTCAACGGTGTCGATGCACTCAGGAATTCTCTGAAGGGTTTTGCTGCCCTGGTGCTTGCCGCTGGCCCCTCTCTGGATGAGGACATCGAAAAAATCAGGCAGATGCAGCAGGACATTTTTATCATCGCATCGGACAGTGTTCTTCGCCCCCTCCTCAGACACAGCATCTTACCGGATTTCGTTGTTACTGTTGACCCGCAGTTTATCAACAGCTTTCATGTTACAGGCCTGACCATGAACGAAGGCGATACTCCGGTTCTCATTGCCGACCCTGCTGTACACCCTTCTACATTCAGGAACTATAGCGGAACAACGGTTATTAGCTCCTCCGTTTTCAGTCCCGGACAGCTAATTGAAGAGTTTTCAGGGATTAAGGGACGTATTGCAGCGGGTGGGTCTGTTGCGACTGCAGCCTTTGACTTTGCGCGCACAACCGGCGCTGATCCCATTATTGTCGCCGGTCTCGACCTTTCCTATTCGAAAGGCAAAACGCACCTGTCCGGCTCTTTTATTGAAGACTACATCCTCTCAAAAGCATACAGATTCAAAACCGTGCCGTCCTATTATACGGAGTACATACGCTCTGGTAAGCCGACTGCGATCAGCGATCGGAACGGTTGCACGGTTTTCACCGACAAGAGGCTTCTTTTGTATAAATCGTGGTTTGAAAATCAGTCGTTTTCCAACGATAGTACGATTCTCAATGCAACCAGCGGCGGACTTTCAATACAGGGAATACAGGACGTCGAATTCAAAGCAATCAGTCAATTCATATCGAACGGGCCCGAAAAGAAACAGGACAGAAAGAAGGCCATTAATGCAGAGCTGGAACCACCGGATATATCGAACGCGGGCATCTCCCGGTTTACTGCCTACCTGTACGCAACCAAAAAAAACCTCAAGAGCCTTCAGGACCTGGCCAGAGAAGCCTGCTCCGTTGCAAGCCGCATGCTTAAAAACAACATTGGCATCCAGGCCGGAGATAAAAAACTGGCATCAATTGACGCCGGCATTCTATCTTTCAGGGAAGAAAACAGACTCATCAGCATGGTACTGCAATCACCGATCCATAAAATCCTCGGGGGTAAAGCGCTTGAGAACAAACAGGACGCCCTCAATAATTCAATCACCCTTTATTCTGCAATGGATAAGGCTGCCGGAATGCTCATCGACTTAATCTCTCTGGCTGAACGGAAAATCACCAGATACGTGCAGTAGAGTTCACTTGAAAATATCACCCGTTTCCCTGTACCAGAGGACAAAATCAAGGTGGCTTACCGGGAGGTTCATTTCATGGGAAAAATCAACCATCTTTTTTTCAATAGCCAGATACCTTTTCCTGCCGAGACTTTCAGGGGGCTTTCCAATAACCCCGGCACGCGCCAGATTTCTCAATATGTGTCTGTCGAGTATTGCGGTATCGCCGGAACATCCGATATTCCGAAGGAAATGGCTCGCCTCCTTATACCCGAATCCGTTTACCGTACGCACAAGCCACTCTCTCTTTTCATTTGGGCCTGAAAACCGTGTGATTGTTTTGCGGACTGAAAAATAATCCCCCTCTGAAAAAAGGTGGACCGCCTCACAGACGCGAAGGGCCTTGGTATTCCTGAAACGGACTATGTTCAGTGCGTCTGCTATCCTGTCCACAGGACATAGTACAGATGGTTTGAGAAATCCGGCGTTCTTTAGTATTTCCACTGCAGTCCACGCCGATCGTGCGCGAGACGCAGGGGTAAGCAGGCAGAATACCAGCTCATAAAAGATGTCCTCGTCACTCCCGTTTTTGCCTATTTCGCTGAAACGTGCGCACCGATACTCGATTTCTTCTCTTATCTCGCTGTACAGTTCATGAATTTCAGCACGTATACCAAATGACATGTTTTTCAGAAAGGCGCAAAATTGTTATCGGTAAAATATTCATCCTCGAGAAATGCTATCTCCCGATGTATCGCATTGTAGTGATCCTTTTCCCACGCCGATAAATCCAGAAAGAACTCCCTGAGCGCGTTGTTTTCCGTTTCATCCGCCATCTTCTTATAATACTGGAAAGAATCCTGCTCCAGCTTCATCGCTATAGAGAGTGCTGACATCTCAAAATGCTTCCCCTTGAGCCTCTTCTTGAAATCCTCTGAAAAAATCGGACTCCGGGCATCTTCAAAATGCACCAGCCTCTTCAGCCGGGGCATGTGTATTTCTTCTTCCTTTATGAGCGACCTGTACATCCCCATCAATGCTTCCAGATGCGAATCCTCTTCCCTCGCAAGAAAAGTAAAAACCTCTTTGGCCTGGTCATCCTCACTCCTTTCGGCAGCGACTGTGTACAGCTCTCTCCCCTCGATCTCACCTTTCATGGCTTTTTCAAGCGCCTTTTTTAAATCCATCCGGCAACCCCCTACTGGACAAAGAAATGTATAAACTCCTGATTGTTTATGTACAGGGAAAAAGATCCTCTCTCAAGGTATCGAAAGGCCACCTTTTGTTTACGCTCTGCCGAATGACGCTCGACCACCCTGCCGTTTCTTCGCACCAGGATACTCTTTCCTTCAACACCATCCAGCTCGAGTCTGAACGTATGATTCCCCTCTCCCTCAATCTGCAGACCAATACCTTCTTTTTCGAATGCATGCACGGATCTTTCTCTGCCCCGCACCACGGCAAGAGGAATAGCCCTGAATCTGTTTTCACCGATAAGGTTCTGTACAAGGTTCAGCTGCCCGCGCACCATGTGAAACAGGGCGAAACCGGACCTGAGTTTTTTCGGAATTGGACCGAGTTTCATCGATTTCATGAGGAACATATCCTTTTCAAGATTCAGAAGAGCATCCATACACTGGCTACAGCCCAGAAGGTGCTCGGAAAACGCCTCCTCCGTCTGAGCATCGAGCGTCCCGTCAAAATAGCCGGCAATTATGTTTGATTCATGAAACGGACATTTTTTCATCATACTGCTCCTTTAGTATACCCCTGACCGCCGACTTCATCCGTGAAATACCCGTAGAAACTGTTCCGATCGGCACATCGAGAAACCGGGCAATACTTTCGTATGAAGGGTTCAGCTTTACCCGTCGGTACTCCTCTATGATCTTTTCCCTTTTTACTTTCAGAAGATGAACCTCCGATTTATTTCTGTCACGCTGGCCCCGCAGTATTGCATGATGCAGCATGTTGAGCCTTGAGAGATGTTCGTGCTTCATCTCGTATTTTCTCAGCATTGAGCTCCTCACCACATCGATATTCTTTAACACATCCCGAACCGTTCTGTTGAGCGTCACGGCAAGAAATCCGACATCCTCCTGTCTGAGGTTTTCAATAAAGTACAGATGGAAAAAAACCCTCTGGTTCTTTCTCAAGCCGGAAACAATGCGGTCCACATAATCTCCGTACGGCGCAGTCCCTTCATGAACGTATTCTCTGCTGTCGCCGAGAAGATTATACAAACTCTGCTCGTGTTCATTCCTGAAGTCAAGGGATACAAGATCATACCCCTGCTCGACCGTATCTCTGTTCTTTTTCTCACGAAGATAGTTGAAATACCTGTTCCTCAGCACAACGGTAAACCAGGTAACGAACCGCGCTTGAGACTCCCTGTATATTTTGAGAATATTGCGCAGGCGTACAAGCATATACTCATAAAACTCTCCGCATTGATCATCAGGGGCGCAAAATACGATGCGAGGAAAATGATATATATACGGTGAAACCATGTCCAATATCTCAGAATAGCAACGCGTATCACCGGTATGATACTGGCGTAGAAGTGCTTTAACGTTTTCGTCAACTATCCTTTTTTTCATATTTCATCCTGCTCTCGCCCTGAAGTACAAAGGCAAGCGGAGTGAGGTCTCCCCTTTTAAATGCATCCTGAACCGCCCTGTTGAACGAATACCCGATATCCATCGTATTAAAGAGTGTTTTGTAAAAAGTGATGCAAAAATCACTCATGTCACGGTCGGGTATCGTCCACCGTGAGGAAATTGCATTGCCGACACCCTGCTGTATCATGCCACATCCCAGCCCCATAGAGCTCCCGCAGGCAGATGAAATGACAAGGGATGGTGGAAATCGGACCATGCCGAGATCTCCTGCAGAAAACGTCGAACACCCCAGCTCCCAGCCGGCATCCACATTCCCGGTACTGTGATGCCCGCAGAAATGCACAAGGTCGTACTCCGAGAGGAGGGCGGCAAGAAGATAATTTTGAATCGGTCTGGAAAGCAAATCGACGCAAAATCCTGACTGCAAAAAATAATTATAGAGTCGTGTCCCCTCCCTGTATGCGTATGCATAGCTGCCCGAAGGATCGGCAACGACGAGAATTCTTTTCACCTCGACCGTATTTCTGTTTCTTGCTTTTCCTGCGGTGTACGAAATAATATTTTTTTCAAACATAAATTCGTTATCCCAGGAGAGCTCAAAGGGAATACCGAAGGTGTTTTCAGTTCCCGAAATATATATTCGATACCCCCCTTTTGTGTGAAGCCTTTCAAGACCGAGAGGAGCAATGAAGCGTTCGTATATACCGATACCTATCTCGGTCAGCACGTCAAAGACATCCCTGTCACGGTGCAAGGTGCCGTTCCGGTGCAAGGTGCCGTTCTGGCACAGGGCGTCTTCTCCTGTGCGCTTCATATCCTGTATCTGCTCTCGTAAGCGCCCCCATCCGCCTATCACACAGTTTGAGACCTCTGCTCCGTCATTCAATTCCACAATCGTTACATGCAGACTGTCATCAACAGGTAAAATGTTGATTATGAGAGGTTGAGTGCGTGTATTGAAATAGCTCAGCGTCGAGATAAGCAATTCTTCATTTTCACCGGTTATACAAAATCCGCCCTTCTCCGGGTCGAACGCCGTACCTTCTGTTGGGAAACCATTGTCGAACATGTTCGAACAATCAACCTCGATGCTGTCATATATGAAACACCGCGCACCGCCGGCTGACCCGTTAAAGGGGCCGCTGCCGGGGTTTTTTTCTTCTATTACCTTCGAAGAGCGGGAAAGAACAGGGCCGTGAACGCTCCTTCCTTCATAATTGTAAAAAAAAATCAAATCTCCCCGTTTGATCCTCCTCAAATCGGCTTCGTATTTTTGCCGGCGCGGTATACGTATACGCTCCTTCCGAACCGATTCAAGCAGGTTTTTTATGTCTGTTCGTATGATATAGGCCATGAGGAAAAGTCTCATATACCATAAAAAATATATAAAGGTTTCAGGTATCTGTGTTCCGGAACCAGTCGCTTCTCTTGCGCGAGCTTGATTATAGTACGCGAACACGGATGTGACAACACTACCCGAATGCCATCTTCACCACCATCTAAAGACAGGTTTTCACACTGAGGCAGAATATCATCGAATCCATTGCCTGCGACAATACACTCCGGTGTATGCTGACGGATAAAACGAAGAAAACCGTCCCTGTCGAGCACGAGATACTCCGTTTTGCGATCTGCGCCCCTGTACAACGCAGTATATACCTCGTGTTTTCTCGAACGTATGAAGGGAATAACCGAATTATACCATCTGGAATTCTCGAACGCAAGAAGATCGAGCGATGAAACACCGAGAAGCGGTATATGAAAAACCTGGGCAAGAGTATTTACAAAGGAGAGCCCGATTCGCAAACCTGTAAAGGAACCGGGGCCCACGCCGGCATATGCAGCTGTAATAGAATCCGGCCCGACGTTAAGCCGCTCGAACAAGAATTGAACGACACGTACGATATGCTGAGAGTGGGAAAGTTCAAAGTTTAATGCAAAGTGTGCAAGTTCCCTCTCTTCGAACAGGGTGATTGAGAATGCCCTTGTTGCAGTTTCCACCGACAGTATCAATCGTTCCTCCCCTCAATCGAAAACCGCCGCAGGGTACCCTCAATTGAGATGTGTATGCGCATATATACATCGAGAAACTCCTTTGCCCGTTCACCCCACTCAATAACAACCACCCCGTCTTCCCTGTAAATATAATCCTCCAGAAGCTGTTCCATCTCGTCCGTGTCACTGATCCTGTAAAAATCAAAATGATAGAGGTTCAGCCGCCCACCGTACACGTTCATGATTGCAAAAGAAGGACTTGTTACCACCTCATCGATACCGATAGCCGCTGCGATACCCTTGGTAAATGCGGTTTTTCCGCTTCCGAGTTCTCCTGTCAATATCAGTACCTCACCGCCGTTGAGGGATTTTCCAAAACGGATGCCGTACTGAACAGTATCTTTATAGCTCTTCGAGATGTATTCAGTCATTGACGCGTTACGTATGGCTTCAACCAGTCCAAACCTAGTAGGGCACGCAGACCGCCGGACGAGCTTCATTCAGCCATCGGCTGAATGCTCGATGGTTGCGGAACACCGTCACTCCACGCCTGATAAAATCGATTTTGGCGATCAGTATAAGCCTGTATTCCCTCAATATAACACCATTTTATCTAAGCTCGAAATGAAACGTGTAATTGAGCTCTGTACCGAACAGCACAATCAGCCACGTAATGTATATCCAGATCAGTAGAATCGGAAAAAAGGCAAGTGAGCCGTACAGCAAGCTGAACTGCGGAATAATCGAAACGTACACGTTCAATCCCAGCCGAAACAGGTACCAGAGAGTGCCGCAAACAGCACCCGCTACCATCGTGTATACGGTTTTTACCCTGTAATGCGGCAGTATACCGAAAAGAAACGCGAGCAGACACCAGTTTATGACAAGGGAGAGGAACTGTATGGCAACACTATTGAGTGAAAAAGGAAGTGTAACAAGGAAGGAGACGCTCCTGAGCGATACATAGTTTTGGAGATAGAGCGTAACGATTATGAAAACAGGGGCACACAGGATGACAACGACCGCCTTGATGAGGCATTTTATCACGGATTTTTTTATGTATTTTCCCCAGATCCGGTTAATCGTTCTGCTCAAAGAAAAAATAAGAAAAAGGGACATAAGAATCGAAAATCCGATGCTCAGAGTGTCCGCTGAGCGGCTGTTTTTCAGGATTCTTTCAATATACGTAACAATTTCTTTTGCCGTTTCCGGTAGAAAATATGCTGAAATACTTTCAAGCATAAGTTCTCTGACGGATGGACGAAAATAAATATTTTTAAGCTGCAGTATTATTACAATAAGAAGTGGTATAAGGGAAAGAAGAGAAATATAACTCAGGGAACGGGCCTCGATCCCGCACCTGTCATGCCTGAATCTCTGAATTGTTTTTACTACAGCGGCATATGCAACAGGGAAAAACTTCAAAATCCATCCTTTACAGCCTTAGATCGTTTGATAGTTATACAGGAGGGCGAAGATTTCATTTTTATGCTTTTTGTCAATCTTCGTAAACTGTATATGCATGAGCCATGTTTTTCGTGCGCTGTTCTGCTCAATCCTCTTGACTTTGCCGAATGCAATGAGTTTGTAATCCTCCCGCAATTCAAACTCAACCCTGATATAGTTATTCTTGTTCACCGGAATAGCGGTCTCCACAGAAAGGCCGCCGACTGAAATGTCAATGACGGTACCCCAGTGTGTGTCCTTTCTATCGACAATTGCTTTCTTTTTACCGCCCTCCTCTACTACACGGACGCGGGAGAAAAAAACAGGGAGTCTGACACTCTTTCTCGGGTACAGCCTCTTCTGTACTCTCGTAATCTTACCGGTATGTT
>CAZGJW010000099.1:0-10823 GCA_964525675.1 uncultured Spirochaetota bacterium | reverse complement strand
CTGCTGGTAAATTATTGTCATCGGGTAGTGTTTATCGAATGAACCGCAAAAAATAAAACGGCACAGCCCATGGGAAGAGGATAGTATGGCACATGATGCAGATCGTATTCGGTATGAGGGCTTGATGAAGTACTGCAGCGATCCGGTGCTTATTTTAGACCCTCAGGAAAAGGTTATCGACGCAAATGAGCAGGCCCTCGAGCTGTTCGACGTTTCCATCCGCAATAGCAGGCTCCATGATATTTTTAAGGGGATCGATATCATAATCGGACCTGAAATGAATACGTATATCATTCAATCTGCGCGTGTCCGCTTCTCGCCGAAGGCGAAAAAAGAGATATCCCTGATTCTTTCCTTCGTTCCCCTCACGGTTGAGGGAAAGCTATCCGAAATACTCGTTGTCTGCCGCGATTTGCTTGAGGTAGAGCGTTTCCGTGTTGAAAATGAAGAGCTGAAGAAGAAGCTTGTAGAGCTGGAGCATCTGCAGGATTTTGCAAGGCGTGTTGCCGGCGGTAAAGATGCTGCGCTCTCTGCAGCAGCAGCCCTGAAGGACCTTGAAGTCGTAAAACAGCGGCTTGAAGATGCAACCTTGAAGTTCGAAAACGAACTTGGCCTTGCCGCAGTCCTGCAGCAATCCCTGCTTCCGGAAAAAGCGCCTGAAAATAAAAACTTCAATATCTCCTGCTACTTCAAGCCCATGGAACAGGTAAGTGGGGATTACTACGATTTTGTGGATCTTGAAAAAAATAAGAAGGGGATAATTGTTGCGGATGTTTCGGGGCATGGTGTATCATCGGCCTTTATCACCGCGATGCTCAAAATATCATTTTTGAATTATGCCGGCAGGATACGAGCTCCAGCAAAAATTCTGGAAAAGTTAAATAGAGATTACTGCAGTGTTATTCAAACGGGTGATTTTGTTACTGCATTTTACGCTGTTCTTGACCCGAACCAGTCTAAAATAACGTACTGCGGAGCCGGGCATCCGAGTGCTCTGCTGTTCCGAAAGAAAGGCCGGGACATAGAGTATCTAAAATCCGAAGGTTTTTTTCTTGGAATGTTTGAAGATGCCCGGTACCGGGATTCTGTTGTTGATTTTCATCCCGGTGATCGTGTGCTGATTTATACAGATGGCATTGTTGAAGCCTTTTCGGATGAAAAAAACGAACAATTCGGCGAGAAGAGACTTTTACAATCTTTTAAGCAAAATGCCCGTGTACCGGTTGAGCCGATGATACAGAAACTCGTTGAATCGGTACAGCAGTTTATGCAGAAAAGCAGGTTTTATGATGACATTGCGCTTGTTGCGGTGGAATTCAAAGATTCGCATACCCGCTGACCGTAGATTAACGCTACGGAAATTTTTGAAGGGATCGGATAAGAATGAACGACATAAAGCTGAACAGAGTAAAGAAGGTTATTGAGCTCGTAAAGGAGCTGCCGACTCTTCCGATGATAGCCGCCAAAGTAAACGGACTTCTTGGGAATCCCCATTCGAGTGCAGCCGATCTGGCTGCCGTGATCGAGAAAGATCAGAGCATTACAGCGAAGATACTGAGGCTGGTGAACTCGGCGCTGTATAATTTACCCCAGAGGGTAACGAATATTTCCCAGGCAATTGCTCTGCTCGGGTATAAGAACATATCCTATATTGTTATGACGATATCAGTTTTTGATATGGTAAAGAACATCTCCGCAAAAGGATTTGACAGGACGAAGTTCTGGCTCCATTCCATTGCCGCTGCTACAATGAGCAGGAAGATCGCACGAATGTCCGGCTATCAAAACATCGATGATATTTTTACCTCAGGGCTGCTGCATGATATTGGAAAGGTTTTTATGGACGGCTATCTCCATGAAGAGTTCATGGAGGTGGTTGCTGTTGCAAGGGATAAATCGAAATCCTTTTATGATGCGGAACACATGCTTTTTGATATCGATCATTCACTTATTGGCGAGTGGATTGCTAGAAAATGGGAGTTGCCTATCCATATAATAGCCGCTGTCAAACATCACCATCAAAAGCCGGAGCAGAGGAGCGGACTGTCGCTTTCATCAGACCCGTTCATAGATATTGTGCGGCTGGCGGATACTGCGGTAAAAATCGGAAAGTACGGTCAGAGCGGAGATGGGAAAGGCTATAAACCCCGTTTTTCGGACGATATGTTCGTAAGACTGCCTGTTGTAAAGAATGATATAAAAAAAGGACTTGATGAGCTCAAAAGCGAGCTGGAAAAATCGAAGGTTCTGCTCAATCTCACTGTATAGGAGTGGTGACCGTGGGCATACAGCACAGGGAGTATTCGGTTGTAAATAAAAACGGCCTGTCACTTTACTATCAATCATGGAATAGCGATACCGGTGCGCCGACAAAGGCCGCTCATATCGTGCACGGGCTTGGTGACCACACCGGCTGTTATGAAGAGCTTGCCCATTTCCTTGTGTCACGTGATTTCAAGGTATACGGTCTGGATCTGCACGGCTTCGGCAAGTCAGAGGGTAAAAGGGGGCATGTAATACGCATTGCGGATCATATCAGTGATCTGAAACTGCTTCATACGATTATGCAGCAAAAGAATGATCTTTCGCAGAATAACCTTATATATGGACAGTCCTTCGGAGGACTGCTGGCGCTTGCATATCTTCAGAAATACCCCGATGATTACACGCATGCGATTATATCAGCCCCTGCGCTCAATCCAGCGCAAAATGTCAATCGCCTGCTGCTCTTTTTATCCCGGGTGTGCAACAGTGTCTTACCTTCTCTGCCTTTTAAAAACAGAATAAAGTCTGAGCAGATTACAGAGGACACCGACGCGCAGGATGCCTATAGAGATGATCCCTATGTCCATCAAAAGATAACTCCGAGGCTTTTTACGGAGATGCTTCGCTTAAGTAAAAGCGTCCGGGAGAACATCCGGCACTTCAAGAAAGACCTGCATATTCTTTTTATCCACGGCGAAGCGGACGAGGTGACCAACCACCGCGATACTCTTTCCTTGTATGAGCAGATTCCCGTTATCAGTAAAAGGATGGAGATTGTTCCCGGAATGAAACACGACCCTCTTACGTACAGGGAAGGGGAAATGGTATATGGATTGTTGTCCGACTGGTTCGGCAGTGTTGGAATGTAAGGTTTGTCCGGTAAAAATATTACAGCACTCGAAAGTAACGTATACCGTTCGGTTTTTACTGAGACCACGAGGTCGGCTGTCTGTCCCACCTGTGTTTCTTTAATTCGGCGAGCAGATCCGGCGGCAGATCCTTGCCGTCACTTGTTCCGATATTCGATTTCAGGTGGTTGAGCTTTCTCATTCCGGGGATAGTCGTGCTGATCGTTTTATTGCAGAGTATAAACCTGAGTGCCATTTCTGCAATGGTCATTCCGGCTGGAACAAATGCTCGTATCTTTTGGACATGTTCAACACTTGACTCCAGGTTCTCAGGCACAAAATAGCTGCTCCGCCAGTCATCTTCAGGAAACTTCGTATCTTTTGTGATCGCGCCTGTCAGTGTCCCCTCATCGAAAGGCACGCGAGCGATAACAGCTATATTGAGCTCTTCACATAGTGGGAAGAGACTGTCCTCAGGAGCCTGATCGAAGATATTGTAAATCACCTGTACAGAATCGATGAGCCCTGTTTTAAGAGTCTTGAGACAATTGTCCGGTTCCCAGCGATTCACGCTTACACCAACAGCCCGGATTTTTCCCTCCTCCTTCAGTTTGCTGACAGCTTTTTGCCATCTCTCGTCATCGACCCAACCGTCTTCCCAGACGTGGAACTGCTGAAGGTCGATCGTCTCGACACCGATGTTTTTCAGGCTCTTCTCCGTGTATTCGATTATATGTTCCGGAGGAAAGCAGTCGTCAAGGGTGAAGTCTCTCTTTGACGGCCATATAAAATTCTTCGGCGGAATTTTTGTTGCCGTATATAGACGGCTTTGAGGATGCCTGCGGAGGAGGCCACCCAGTATTTTTTCACTTTTACCCGAAGAATATGCCCAGGCTGTATCAAAAAAGTTGCATCCCAGATCAACTGCAGCATCGAGTGACGCCTCAATTTCTTTTTCATCCGATCCCGTCCATGCCGCGAGCCCCCACATGCCGTAGCCGATTTCGCTTACCTTCCAGCCGGTTCTTCCAAAGGTTCTGTACTGCATTGCATTCCTCCTCCATATACAACATACTGGTATTGTTCAACTGTAACGGTTCGTCGGGTGCCTGTCAAATGATTTTTATTGTTCGGCCGGCCTGCTGATATTTTTCTGGCAGTCGAGAGAGAAAAATGGTTAAATTGGTGGTATGTCGGAATACCGGTTTCACATCGCAAATATTCTCACCCTGTTTCGTATAGTGCTCATTCCCTTCTTTATACTCCTAATTTTCGGCAATTCCGTCTTCTCGGCCGTTGCAGCGCTTGTGCTTTTTGTTTTGGCTGGCCTCAGCGATTATCTCGATGGTTTATTTGCGAGAAAGCTGGGGCTTCATTCCGCATTCGGAGAATTTTTAGATCCTCTGGCCGATAAACTTCTCGTGGGAAGCGCATTTATTGCTTTTGTGCTTCTTCCAGAACTGTATATACCTTTCTGGCTCGTTTCGGTAATTCTGCTCCGTGAGGTTTTCGTTACCCTGCTTCGGATTGTTGCAATCAAACGGGCTTCCCCAATGAAAACAGAGTATCTCGGAAAGATAAAAACCGCTTTTCAGATGCTTACCATAACCGCTGTGCTTTCTCTGTTGATTTTAGACAGGGCCACAGCGGGTAGATATTTATTATCAGGAGGCGGGAGTGTCCGTTTCTCACATAATGTGTGGACATCGTTTGGCAGTGCCGGAAAGAACGGCATTATTCAGGCTTTGCCCCTTGTCCTTGTATCGGCATCGGCACTACTCGCCTTCGTTTCAATGGTGCAGTATGTAATTAAAAACCGTGGGTTGTTTTCAAGGTCGAGATGATATGCGAAGAGGAACGACATTTTTCATACGGATGCTTGCAACGGGTTTTTTTACAGGCCGTGTCCGCAGAGGAGGCGGTACGGTCGCTTCACTTTTCGCATGCGCTGTTTGGGCTACAGTGTCCGGATCACGTCTGTATCCGATCCTGCCCATTTTTTTTATATTTGTCGGCGTGCCGATCGCCGGATATGCCGAGCGGTTTATCTTTTTTTCAGAGGATTCGCCGGAAATTGTCATCGATGAGATTGCCGGAATGCTCACAGCACTGTTATCTTTTCAGTTCACTTTTAGCGAGGCCGGTGCTGTGTATCTTGTAGCAGGCTTTACTCTGTTTAGAGTATTTGATATTTTCAAACCGCCTCCTATCAGCGCGGCTCAGAAGCTGCCGGGTGGCCTAGGCATTATGGCGGATGATCTTCTTGCTGCAGTATACACTAATATACTGCTTCAAATCGTACGTTATTTCTTTTTTACATAAAATCCAATAAGGCCCTGCATCCATACATTTCAATGAAACCTGCAATAGAGTATAAAGAGTTTTTGAATCAGGCCCAGGCTGAAGCGGTATACTATACCGGAGGCCCGCTTCTTGTTCTTGCAGGTGCGGGAAGCGGAAAAACCCGGGTAATCACCTATAAAATAGCCTACCTCATCAACGAGTGCGGATACCAGCCTGAAGAGCTTCTGGCAGTCACCTTTACGAACAAGGCCAGCAATGAGATGAAGGAACGGGTGTACCTGCTGCTCGGCGCCAAGTTCGATATGTGGGTAAAAACGTTTCATTCAACTGCCGCAAAGCTGCTCAGAATGAACGTGGATGCGTTCGGCCTTGACCCTCATTTTACTATTATTGATCAGCAGGACCAGATGAGCACCGTTAAAAGGATACTCAGGGACCTGCACCGGGAGCCGGAAACCTACAGTCCTCAGAAATATGTGCAGCTGATAAACAGGGCAAAGGACAGGCTGCTCAACGCAGAGGAGGCCGTCGAACAACAGTTCTCAACAGACCCTCTTTTTTATGATATCTATGCGCGGTATGAAAAGAAGCTTGCACTGGAAAATCTTGTTGATTTTGGAGATTTGATTTTCATACTCGCTCGGGGACTTATGAAAAATCGTTCGCTTTTGTCCAAACTTCGAAAGAGGTTTCGGTATATGCTGGTCGATGAGTTTCAGGACACTAATCATGCGCAGCACGTGCTTATCAGACAGCTGGCTGACGATAATATTTGTGTTGTCGGTGATGATGATCAGTCGATTTACGGGTTCAGAGGAGCGCGGATCGAAAATATCATCGGTTTCAGCAGCGAGTTTAAGAATGTAAAAATAATCCGGTTACAGGAAAATTACCGGTCGTTTCAGAGTATACTGACGGCTTCCTCACGTGTCATCAGCAATAATCCCGGAAGGTTGGGTAAAACACTGTTCACGAACCGGGGAAAGGGTGAGAAGCTCCAGTTCTGCAGAACAAACTCCGATTACGAGGAGGCGTACTACATCGCGGACCAGATAAGAGATCTATCCTATTACGGGGAATACAACTACAGCGATGTTGCGGTGTTTTACCGAACGAATGCACAATCGAGGGTATTCGAATCGGTTTTTTCGAGGAGTCGTATTCCCTACACGGTGCTGGGAGGGCTTCGATTTTATGAGCGTGAAGAAATCAAGGACATACTTTCCTATCTTCGGATTATGCTGAACCCGATAGACGAGATTGCACTGAGGAGAATCGCCAACAGGCCACCACGCGGCATAGGTAAAAAAACCGTTGATGCAATGGTACAGGAGACCATCGCAAAGGGGCTGCCCTTTTACCAGGTTTCCGGGCTTGCGCTGCCGCAGGCACGGCTTTCTCTGGTGCGTGAATTCTGTACGTCTATCAGGAAGACCGCCCAGGGTCTACGAACCGGCTTCCCGCCTGATATTATCAAGGAGATATATGAGAGCACCGGTTACGTCGATTGGCTGCGGATAGAAAACAGAGAAGACAAGGTAAAAAACCTCGATGAGCTGTACAATGCTGTTGAAGAATTTGCCCGTAGGAATCCGGGATTACCGATTGTCGAATTCGTCGAGGAGGTGAGCCTCAATCAGGACGTGCAGGACGAAGAGTTTGAGAATAACAGGGTTTTTCTCATAACGCTCCACAATGCGAAGGGACTCGAATTTCCAGTTGTATTCATGGCTGGGATGGAGGAGGGGATATTCCCGCATTTTTTGTCCGGCGAGAGGCCTGCTGACCTGGAGGAGGAACGGCGGCTCTGCTATGTCGGTATGACGCGGGCTATGGAAAAGCTCTTTCTTACTGCAGCCAGGATGCGTAAACTTTATGGAAAAACGGTTCAGCGGGATATTTCCCGATTTATTGCAGAGATTCCGCCGGAGCTTCTGGCTTATCTTAAAGCGCCGGAAGCACAGCAATCAGAAATATATGAAACGGGGTACCGTTACCCGACGCGTATCGAGAAACAGAGTATACCTGTTTTCAAGGGTGGTGTAGAAAGAGGAAAAAACAATCGGGAGCCGGTACATGGGAAAAAGAGGCATATGTCCAGCGTGAGTAAAAATGATGCAGATATGCTTGAGGTGCACTCCCGGGTGGTGCACGAGCAGTACGGAAGCGGCGTCATCCTCAGTATAAAAAACGGCGCTGCAGAGATACGGTTTGATGACGGGAAGAAGATGCTTTTTATGCTGAAGTATACCCCCATCAAAAAGGAGTAATGGTTTCAGATTCAACGCATATAAGTCTGAAAAATTTTATTTCGCAGCCCCATTCATTTCAAGACTGTTGACTGCAACGGTTGTATTTCCCCATCCTGTTTTATGAGTGGCAATCAAACTTGAAAAATGGACTATTTACGGCTCAAAAAAGGACTCTGGCAAGATCCGGTATTAACACTTGACAGTACCGGAAATACATGCAACTATAAAGCCTTCCCCTGATTGTTGAGGGGTGACCAATATAAAAGGAGGATACCTGCATGAAAAAGATTCTCATAGTTATCCCTGCAATGCTCGCATTATTCTTGCTTTTTAGCTGTGATAATAAAAAAACGGGTTCGAAGTACACGCTGCCTGATCAGGTTCAAAATATTGTTACCGATGCGCAGCTTGATCAGCTCAAACAGGACGGGCTTACCATCAATGAGGGGGTAACGCCTCCGAATGTGGAGGGCGTCTATCTCGCAGACAGACAGTACTGTGTATACGATTCGGATGGTGATACCGACTGGTACACATTTTATTACTACTACCAGTTCTACGATCAGACCGCACAGAATACCGTAATGCTCTCCTACACGGGAGGGGATATCGATCCCTACAACGCTGATGTTGCCTCAGGAGAGGGAGCCTTTATCTCCGGAAGCGGCAGTAATTTTTCAGTATTTGTCGAGGCCCAGGGGACATATAGTGGTATTACCTATACACAGGTAACGATCTACTCGGGAACCATGACTGGCAGCGGTATTTCAAACTTTCAATTCGGCTTCATCTTAACGGAAAAATCGGACGATCCGGACAATTATATGATGGAAGTGAACGGTCACAGAATATTTACCGAAGACGACGGTATTGCCTCAACAGATACATGGCCGCAGTAGCTATATTGGCTACTCTAAGAATTCCCATGAAACCTGTGTTTCCGGAGCGCCGTTCTGGCTTGCGTAATAGTAACCCCCTCCGGCGTCGCCGTTTACGATTTCGAGAGCGTAGCGTACGTACCCGTTATACACGCCGCTGACGTATACTGTACCTGTCAGGGAGCCGTCCTTATCCCATGCAGGGAAGCCTATATTTGTTTCCTGTGTACCGTTCAATACAAGATAGTAATCGCAATAGTTACTGTAGGTAATAGAAACGTCCGCCCCCCATATATTTCCGGTCGCCTTATAGGAGCAGGTGCCGGATACGTCTCCGTACTGTATTTCCTCGCCGATCGCATCGGACCCATCGTTGTGCATCAACACCAGTTTATCGTTGGATCTGACGACCGTTTTGTTGTATTCGAAAAGAAATTCCTGGTCTGTCAATGCACGGTATCCCGGATCGACGTCGCTGTGGGCACTTTCCTCGTTATCACTGTTGAAGGCGGCAATTTTATAGAAAAATTTCCCGGGCTGGACGCTGTAATCATCATACACAGTAACCGGAAGATTACCGCCAAGCTGGATGAACGGTCCGAGAGGCGCTTCGGCTCTGTACACCCGGTAGTATGTTGCACCGTCTGAAGTATCCCATGCAACGCTGACCTTATCGTAGTAGCTGCCGTCTGAAGACGCGACATGAGCAGGCGCAGGCGGTGCGGTTGGATAAGATGCGAATCCGTCGTTATACTGACTGAGATGACTTTCCATATCATCAATGTTAAAAGCAGTAACCGAATAAAAATAGTGTGTCCCTGTTTCGACTGCATGATCATCGTAGTACAGATCCGTTATACGGCTGCTCAGCTGTTCATAATTTCCGTTCGGGGACGCTGATCTGTACACCATATATTCAACAGCGCCGTTGAGTGCCTCCCAGCTGATCCGTACGTGGTCGTGATACGTGCCATCTGTCGCCGATACCTGTGAAGGGGCCCACGTATCGGAAGGTGTATCACCTGTTATGTCGGCGGAATTACGAAAAAGGAAGCAGGCTGGTACAAAAAAAATTACTCCGAAACAAATAATTACAGATAAAAGATATATTCGTAATTTATTCAGTTTCATTCGAGCCCACCCCTCGCTTTAAATTTTCAATACCGCAGTCTTACTATTGGTCGACAGAAAAAACGTATTTTATTATATTGAGTCTTACTTTCATACACTGTATGGATGTACCCGTATACATCGGCTATTGGATTGTACCGGTACGTTCATTAAAAGGAGTATAATAGCAATGGGAATCGATAGACAAACAATTAATGATATTTCCGGTCTTGCGCAGTTAGATCTTTCAGAGGAGGAGAAGGTCGAGATGGAAACACAGCTTGCGCGGATCCTCGATTATATGGATGTGCTCAACGAACTGGAGCTCGATGCTGTTGAACCGACTGCCCATATACTTGGAATAACCAATGTTACCAGGAAAGATGAGCCTGGTGAGAGTTTTCCGGTTGAAACGGTTGAAGAACTTGCACCCGAATGGGCGGAGGGGCATGTCGTGGTTCCCAGAATTGTATAGGAGTGTTACATGGGATTGAACGAAAAGACGGTCGAAGAGCTGAGGAGCATGCTCTCATCGCATGAAATAACGACCGGTGAGATCATACACGATCTCGGTGATGCGATAGACAGGGACAGCAGGAACGAGCGGCCTCTGAATGCATATATTGATTTCGATCAAGAACGTATCAGAGGAGAAGTGAAGAGCGCGGACTATTACGGCAGGACTCTGCTACGGGGTATCCCGATTGCGGTCAAGGACCTGATAAATGTGCGGGGAACAGCGACGACATGCGGCTCGAATATTCTTCGTGAGTATATTTCACCCTACGACGCAACTGCAGTGACCTTTTTACGGGAGCACGGTGGTGTACCTGCGGGAAAGCTCAACATGGACGAGTTTGCAATGGGGTCATCGAATGAGACGTCCGCATTTGGGCCGGTTAGAAACCCCCATGACAGGACGAGAATACCGGGAGGCTCGAGCGGCGGCGCAGCGTCTGCAGTGGCGGCCAATCTTGCGGTTGCAGCACTCGCCACGGATACCGGAGGTTCGATACGCCAGCCTGCATCCATGTGCGGTGTGTTTGGCATTAAACCGACATACGGCAGGGCATCCCGTTATGGTCTTGTCGCCTATGCCTCCTCCCTCGACCAGATCGGTCCGGTAACGAAGACAGTAATGGACGGCGCACTGCTTCTTCAGGCTG
>CAZGJW010000098.1:0-10855 GCA_964525675.1 uncultured Spirochaetota bacterium | reverse complement strand
TCAGCACAATACACACTCCGTCCCATGCTGCAGAAATCGACCCCTCGATTGCTCTAAAAGTCGCGAAGATATACAGCGATACTGGTTTTAAAATTGACAGAGACCTCGTCTATTTTTTGAAAAAGAGGCCTGGTTTGGACGTATATAGAAACGGTGGTGAGGAAATTATCGAAGCCTTACTGGAAATACTCATTTCAAAACGTTCATTTGAAGCATTGTACCTGCTTGATGAATGGGGCGTGCTCGAGGTACTCCTTCCTGAGGTAGCGAGTTTGAAGAATGTAGAACATGACAAAGATCATCACCCTGAAGGGAATGGGTTTCGACATACACTTAGATGCCTGCAGTGTGTCAAGAGAAAGGATAAAAACCTTATGATGGCGGTCCTCCTTCACGACACTGGTAAAGCGAGCACATACAGCAGAAGAAACGGCAGTCCGTTTCCCAACCATGCAGGAGAGAGTAAAAGGATAGCCCGGAAAGTATTGAGACGTTTCAATTTTGATAACCGAGATATGGAGGAGATTCTCTTTCTTGTGGAAAACCACATGATTATCAGTGGTATACATAGTTTACCAGATAAAAGGCGGAGGGAAATATTTTCTTCACCGTACTTTCCCAATCTCCTCGAGCTCTACAGGGTGGATATCGAAAGTGGTTTTCATGCAATGTACGATTACTACAACGCAGCAAAGATGTACCGTTCGTTTATCAGGAAAAACAAGTTCTGGAAAGGTGTTGTTCATTGATTTTCCTCCGACACTTTGAAAATCCTGCCTGAATACTCTGGCCCGGATTGAAACCGAGAAAGCCTCCGGACACTCGGGTTTGCCTTCTCTACGCATAAAATAAAAAAATTAGCGCAATCTCATTGGAAGTGTCGGAATTTCCACACTATAATTTATGTAGTTCAGCGGCTGTAGAATGATGCTCGCGCTGCATTCTGCTAAAGCTTTGTATCACGGGCAATTTTATGTATTGTACCTGTGCTCTGGGAGTTCAAAACAGCAGGAGCTTGAGGGGAGAGAAGACTGTTTATGGACAAGAACGGTATTGCGGTAAAGGAGTTTTCGATACTTATTGTCGATGATGATGAAGTTATTCTCAAGGTAACAGGCAAATACCTTTCGGATGCCGGGTATTCAACAGAAACGACGCTGAGCGGCATCCGGGCACTGGAAAAGGTCAGGCAAAAGAAGTACGATCTTGTCATTATCGATATCAGGCTGCCGGATATTAACGGCCTGCAGGTATTGAAAGAGATTAAACAGGTAAGCCTGGACACATCGGTTTTGATGATGACGGGATACGGAAAAGTTGAAACCGCCGTTGAAGCGATGAAGTCGGGTGCCGACGACTATTTGCTCAAGCCCTTTAAATCCATGGATGTGCTCGGCATGGCTGTCGGGAGGGTCAAGGAGTACAGGGAACTGCGGAAGGAGTGTTTATACCTCAAGGCGCAGCTTGACAGCGCAGTAAGCGACAGCAGGATCATCGGCAGAAGTAAAAAGATGGCCGAGATATACCAGCTTATAAAGAAGGTGGCACCGCTTGGAAGCACGGTTCTCATAGAGGGTGAAAGCGGCACCGGCAAGGAGCTCATTGCACGGGCGATGCACGAGAACAGCAATCGAGGGCACAAGCGGTTTGTTGTACTCAACTGCGGGGCGATTCCGGCAAATCTTCTCGAAAGCGAGCTTTTCGGGTATGAAAGGGGGGCATTCACCGGGGCGATAAGCAGGAAAGATGGGTATTTTGATGTTGCGGACGGCGGCACCGTTTTTCTTGATGAAATAAGCGAAATGAGCCTTGACCTTCAGGTGAAGCTCCTCAGGGTGATTCAGGAGAGGAAATTTCAGCATGTCGGCGGTACAGAGGAGATAACGACCGATGTGCGAATTATTGCATCCACGAACAGAAATCTGGATAGAGAGGTGAAAAATAAAAAGTTTCGACAAGATCTTTACTATCGGATAAATGTTATCAAGATACACATACCGCCGCTGAGAGAGCGCAAGGAGGATATACCCATCCTGAGCTACCATTTCCTCAAAAAATACACGGAAGAATTCAATAAACAGAAAAAATCGATATCCCCGAAAGTTATGAATACTCTGATGCACTGTCGCTGGGACGGCAATGTCAGAGAGCTTGAGAACGTCATGGAACACGCAATTGCGATGGCTGAAGGAGATGAAATCACCGTATCGGACCTTCCGGATTATTTGATTGATAGCCATATCGACCGGAACAAGGAGTTTGTTCTTAAACCTTTTGATGTGGCAAAGAGACAGTTCGAGCAAAACTACATAGAGATAGCGCTCGAACATGCCGCAGGCAATGTCGCCCTCGCTTCACGCCTTACCTCGATTCCCAGACAGAATATATACGAAAAGATTAAAAAATACAGCATTGATCCGGACAGGTTTCGAACCTGAAAAATGCCCTGCTTTCGCAACTGTCATGTTAAAATGACAGATTTCTCTTTTTGTGACAGATCAGTCTGCTGTTTTATATTACCGACCGACCGGCGAATCATCGGAAAACGGAGAATTGCTTTATACATTATCGTGTAATTTCTTTGATTAAATAATTTAGCAAGATTGTGCATACGACATGATGTTTTATGAAATAATCCAGCGGTGCTGGTATAAAGGTTGCAGACATTTGTTCGGTGTGTAAGGTTCTACAGGCTTGTAAAATCGATCGATACACATCATGAGGGAAATATATGCATGAATCAGATAATGGGAAACAACCGGAGTCGGCTGACACACCAATCGGCGGTTCGCCATCCACTCTTCATCTCCCTTCCGTGCCCCATATACTTGTGGTTGAAGACGAGGCGGGGCTTCGTGGGCTTATCGCATCGATTTTAGCGACAAACGGGCTGCGCTGCCGGACAGCCGGGAGTGTAAAGGATGCTCGTAAAAAGTTTGCAAGTGAAGCATCTGATATCGTATTTCTCGATCTCGGTCTTCCGGACGGGTCCGGGTTCGACGTGCTGGAAGAGATTCGAAGCAGGAGGCCTGAAACAATTGTTATAATGATAACCGGTGTGCATGATCTCAATACAGCGGTCGATTCCATCAGAAAGGGTGCATTTGATTATATTACGAAGCCATTTTCGGTCGCCCTGTTTCGTGAAAGACTCAATACCGTTGTTGACGAATGGAAGGAGAGGGTTTTTACCCGTGCGTATAAGGATGTTTTAAAGAAACTTATAGAACAGGGTGAAGAGAAGCGTCGTAAAACTGAGCAGCAGATCGATCATGTGCACGATATGACGGTTCTCGCGCTCGGTGCCGCGCTTGACTTGAAGGACCCGGAAACCGAAGAACACTGCAGGCGGGTCTCAGAGAACAGCATGCTGATCGGTGAAAAGCTTGGGATTCGAGGACAGGAGCTTAAAGACCTCGAATGGGGGGCCTATCTGCATGATATCGGGAAAATCGGCGTGCCTGAACAGGTCCTACTCAAAAATGGCCCTCTTGACGATGCCGAGATGGGGCTTGTCAAGAAACACTCTCTGCTCGGGTACTCCATGGTAAAGCATATAGATTTTCTTAAAGGAGCGGGTGACGTGGTGCTCTACCATCATGAGAAGTTCGATGGCAGTGGCTATCCGTACGCCCGAACGGGAAATGACATACCTCTCCATGCTCGAATATTTGCCATCGCAGATGCGTTCGATGCCATGGTTGTCGACAGGCCGTATCGGAAGGCTATGCCCTTTGAAGAAATTGTGGAGGAAATCGTTCGCTGCACCGGGGCACACTTCGATCCGGACCTGGTGAAGGTGTTCAGGAAAATACCACGGGTTAAATTCAGCACAGGCTGTAGTAGTTCGAACGAAAAAGAGATGATCGCATAGGGTGTAAAAATAAGCGAATCAGTTTATTTTATTATGTATAGGAAAATCAACATGAATACAGGAGATGAAATAACAAAACTGAGCAGAGCAGGAAAATGCGATTTTCCCGATTCCAGGGCTCGCCGGATTCCTCATATTCTAGGCTTAATACAGGGAGTACGGCAAACGAGCACTGAAAAAACCGGACAACCTGAACTCACCCTCGTCTGGTCGGTAGAGTATCGTGAAAACCCCCCTCCCGATGCTGCATGAGAGACTGCACATACTGAAAAACCTGACCCTTCCCGTATGTTTTAAATCCTCTGTTTCGCGGCTGCAATTATAGGGACATAATACTTATGGTTTTATCTATTGGAATTCTGGTTTTTTGTACCAGAATTTAATGCTCAACTAACAATATTATGTTTCAGTTACCTAACATTACATTCTACAGGTAAAAACCATTAGGCAAGTGTTGGTTTTAACCTTTTACGATTGAAAGTTTACTTACCTATTTACTTGACACAGATAGCAATCGTGTTACTATATATCATATTCGTGCTACTATTATCGATAAACGAAATTATTTCGAGGAGAAAACTTAATGAAAAAAAGAGGTGTTATTTTAATTCTCATTATCGGTGCCTTATTGGGTATGTTCAGTACTGCGCAGGCCCACTTCCAGTACATTCTGCCTTCCGACGATATGGTAACAGCAGGAGAGAGCAGAACGATCAGGCTGGACCTGATGTTCGGGCATCCCTTCGAGGGTGAATATCTGGAAATGAAGAAGCCGGTTCGATTCGGAATGCGTGTCAGGGGTAGGGATACGGATCTCCTGGATACACTGGTACATCAAAAGGTGCATGGATCGGATGCGTGGTACACGGAGTATACAATCAAGAGTCCAGGCGATTACGTCTTTTATGTCGAACCGGCACCCTACTTTGAACCGGCTGAAGATACCTTTATTGTTCATTACACAAAAACTGTTGTGCATGCATTCGGTCTGGAAGAGGGATGGGATGCTGAGCTCGGGCTGAAGACAGAAATAATACCCCTGACCCGGCCATACGGATTATGGACGGGGAACGTTTTTCAGGGGGTTGTGAAGGCATTCGGGAAACCTGTTCCCTTTGCCGAGGTCGAAGTTGAGTATCTCGCAAACGGCACTGTAAAGGCACCTGCAGATCCATTTGTTACACAGATTGTTAAGGCTGATGCGAACGGTGTATTCACGTATGCCTGTCCGAAGGCGGGCTGGTGGAGTTTTGCCGCCCTCAATGAAGACAGGGTGAAGATGGCCTATAGCGACGGCAAGATGTACCCGGTTGAAATAGGCGCGGTTTTCTGGATACGGGTGTATGACATGCCTTGACTAAGGGTGTGCCCAGGCTGAGGCTATGCCTTGACTGATGGGATGCCCTGACCATGGCACTGAAGTGTGTAAAAAATTTGTTGAAAATAACACGAAATTACACTATTGTGTTACCAGATGCGCATGAGTATTCGTGTCGGTATTTTCGTAAAAACAAGGGTATACCATTGCCTATTTTGTATAATGCAGGGGTGAACTGATGCATATATCGGATGGCGTTTTATCGGCAAAAGTGCTCCTTACGGGGGCTGCTGTTGCAGCAGGCGGCACCGCCGTCGGATTGAAAAAGATCGATATGGAAAAGATGCCGAGGGTTGCAGTGCTCTCTTCTGCATTCTTCGTTGCATCACTGATTCATGTACCGCTTGGTCCTTCGAGCGTCCATCTGCTCTTAAACGGTATCACGGGTCTATTGCTGGGGTGGGCGAGCTTTCCGGCAATACTTATCGGCCTGCTTTTCCAGGCTCTGCTTTTTCAGTACGGCGGGCTTACCGTACTGGGAGTCAATACTGTAAATATGGCCCTGCCGGGTCTTCTGGTATTTTTTCTTTTCCATAGAATTGTTAAAAATAAAAACGGAGCAGCGTCTATGGTCTGTTCTTTTCTTTCAGGTGCGCTGGCGGTGTTTCTATCAGCTATTATGACAGCCTTTACCCTTGTATTTTCAGGAGATGAGTTCGTTTCTATAGCCAAACTTCTTATTGCGGCGCACCTTCCTATTATGCTTATTGAAGGAGTGGTGAGTGTTTTTGTGATCTCCCTTCTAAAAAAAGTAAAACCTGAAATGCTGGAGGTCCCATATGCCCTTTCTCATAGTGCGTGACGGTGCAAACAGGACTTCAACGCGCATTCTATTCAGTATCTGGCCGGGGATCTTCCTGTTATGTGCCTTTCTTTTTTTCATACTCAGCGCTTCACCCGTATTTGCGCACAAGGTGAGTATATTTGCCTACGCAGAGAACGGTACGATCTATACCGAAAGCTATTTTCCCGATGGTAAACCGGTTGCGAATGGCCGGGTAGAGGTGTATAACAGCGAAGGGCAGTTGATACAGGAAGGACGCACCGATAAAGACGGAAATTTCAGATTTAAAATCCCGGCGATTGAGGACCTCACCATAGTTCTCGATGCATCAATGGGACACAGGGCGGAGTACTTAATGAAATCCGATGAGTTGACCGGCGGAAAAACATCGGGCGCGCCTGTGGGGCAGAATACAGGGCAGGGTGAAAAGGATGCGAAGAGCGCTGGTTTGGCGCGGCAGGAAGAAAACCCCCGCCTTGCATCAGGGGACCTGACTGCCGAGGATATAAGAAAAATCGTGAAAGAGGAGCTGGCCGGTCAGATTGAACCGGTTCGGAGGAGCGTCATGGATCTGGAGAAAAAGGAAAAAGTCTCCGTTCGTGATATATTCTCCGGCATCGGGTATATACTCGGTCTTATGGGAGTGGCACTGCTCGTGCAGAACATACGGAAAAAAAACGCCCTGAAATGATTAACGAAAGGTTTTCAGAAGGCAACTCGTTTCTCCACTCCCTCGATCCACGCGTTAAAATAAGCATAGTATTTCCCTACGTGTGTGTTATTGCCCTCTCTCAAAAGATACCCGTCGCCGTTTTGTGTCTGTGCATTGCGTTCGTGCTAATCCTCAGTGCGAAGCTTAAAATTGCGAATGTCCTGAAAAGCCTCAAGGTTCTATTCGTGTTTATTATTCTGCTATGGATCTTTCTCCCCCTGAGCATGCCCGGCATGCCGCTATATGCACGCGGGGTTCTGATCGTCAGCAGGGAAGGAATTATGAAGGCGCTGTCGATTTCCCTGAAATCGGTATCCATTGTACTTTTTATAGTATCTATCCTTGCCACATCAACAGTTTTCTCGCTTGTTCATGCGTTGAGCCATTTCCATTTGCCGAAAAAATTGTTATACCTTGCCTTTTTAAGTTATCGTTATATTCATGTGCTGTACGTCGAGTATGCACGACTGAAGGATGCCATGCGGATACGGGGCTTCAAAGCGGGGACGAATATCCATACCTATAAAACGTACGGGTATCTCATCGGGATGCTCCTGATTCGGAGTTTTGAGCGCTCTGAGAGAATATACCATGCTATGCTCTGCAGGGGATTTCAGGGAAGGTTCTATCTGCTCGATCATTTTACGCTCAGAAGATCGGATATACGGTTTGCATCAATTATGACTGTGATACTTGCGGGGGTGATATGGCTGGAGTGGGGCACAAGGATTTTATTGTAGAGATAGAGGGTCTCTGCTTTACATACGGCAACGGTATTGATGTGCTTGAAAACGTGAATTTCAAATTCGGACCCGGCATGCAGGCGGGGCTGTACGGCGCGAACGGAAGCGGGAAAACCACCCTGTTTCATATTATTATGGGGCTTCTCAAACCGAAATCCGGAACACTTCGCATTTTCGGCCGGGATCGGAAGAGCAGCGCTGACTTTGCGGATGTTCGACGGAGAATCGGGCTTCTTTTCCAGGATTCCGACGATCAGCTCTTCAGCCCTACAGTCGCGGAGGATATTGCATTCGGGCCGCTTAATCTAGGAAAAAGTCGCGAAGAGGTAAAGGATATTGTACGTGACACCCTGCATATTCTCGGGCTCGACGGTTTTGAACACCGGGTAACATTCAGGCTATCCGGCGGGGAAAAGCGCCTCGTAGCGCTTGGCACCGTCATTGCCATGAATCCAGAGGCGCTTCTGCTCGATGAACCGGTTATCGGCCTCGATGATGAGCACCGGGCAAAATTTATATGTATTCTCAAAGAGATGAAACGTCCGTATATTATCATTTCTCATGACCGCGAATTCCTTCAGGAGGTTGCGACGACGGCTTTCTTTCTTAGAGATAAAGCGATTGTGCGGCAGTCTTGAATGATTCTGTAGCTGCGGGGTTCAGGGCATAATTCAGAACTAAAATCAGCAGGTGAAAAAAATAGGTAAGTGAACTTTCAAATGTAAAAGTTTCAAACCGGCACTTGTCTAATGGTTTTTACCTAATAGAATGTATACCTGCGGCACGTGATAATATGAAATTGTAACATAATAGATCAGTTGAGCATAGAAATTCTGGTACCTGTGCCCTTGGTACAAATAAACGGAATCTTTATGAATAAAACCATATTCACAGGAGTGTTTGTATGAAACTTGTGCCAATTATCGAAATGCTTGAAGATGCGCGAAAGCACAGGTATGCTGTTGGTGCGTTTAATATTATTAACCTCGAGATGCTTCGGGCAATTGTTTCTGCAGCTAAATCGGAGCGGTCACCGGTCATTCTGCAGGTTTGGCATGGAGACCTGGACCTTATCGGCGGGAGCTATGCCGGTGCTGTCGCTCAGGTGGCTGCACAGGAGTCTGACCTTCCCATTGCACTGCAGCTCGACCATGGGCAGAATGTCGAACAGGTGCGAACATGTATTCGCTGGGGATTTTCCTCTGTTATGATTGATCTCTCCTCTGCGAGTTTTGTAGATAATCTCGAACACACGAAAGAGGTCGTTCGGGAAGCACATGCAGGAAATGTGTCCGTTGAAGCAGAGCTTGGCAGGATCTACGGCGGCGAAAATCCGATTGAAACGCAGACATCTGCGCTTACAGAACCGGAGCGCGCTGTGGAGTTTGTTGGGAAGACAGAAATCGACGCACTTGCGGTATCGGTCGGGACCGCGCACGGTGAGTATTTGTACGGGCCTGTGATTGATTATGACCTGCTTGAACAACTTATCAGGGTTGTTCGCGTGCCGGTGGTTATTCACGGCGGTTCCTACATCAAAGAAGAAGAGATTATGCGACTCATAAACTTGGGCGTGGCAAAGATAAATGTCGGAACGGGACTGATGAATACCTATGTAGACGGTGCGAGGGACGCGCTGGGGGAGCACAACGGTGTGCGAGCTCAGGATATCATGCGCCGGGCGCAGGCCGGCGTTGAAAAGGTGGTACAAAAAAAGATACGTCTCTTTGTATCTCTGCGCACCTCTTCCATACGTGATTCTTCTTCGTAACTCAGGCAGTAGTCAGGTTATTACGTATGGCTTCGGTGAGGGAGGCAGCCGGTGGCTCATCTTGTGGGAATTGATGTGGGAACAACGAACATCAAGATCGGTGTTTACCGCGAAAACGGAGATATTTTAGAAGAAAAGATATGCCCCACACCGTTCTATCCCGATAAAACGGGCGGAATGTATAATCCTGATAATATTCTAAACAGTATAACGGAGGCACTCTCAGGGTTTAATGATACAATTAAACAGGGTGTTGCCGGATTAAGTGTATCAAGTTTTGCAGAGACAATGGTGGGTATTGATAACGCGGGTGCGGTGATATGCGGAGGCCTCGCCTGGTTCGATACACGTACTGAAGCTCAGTTTAGAAAAATGCAATCTATTCTCAATCCTCATGAGATCTATTCCCTCACTGGTCTTATGCCTCATCACATCTATTCATTTTATAAACTGCTCTGGCACCAGGAGCACAGGAAAAGTGATTTTAACCGGGTGCAATACTGGACATCCGTTTCAGGGTATATACTGTATGCACTGAGCGGTGAGATGTCGTTTGATTATTCTCTCGCCTCGAGGACGATGTTTTTCAACCAGCACAAAAGGTCCTGGTGGGAACAGATGATCGATATTGTCGGTATCCCGAAGGAAAGGATGGCGGAGGTTGTACCGTCGGGAACTGTTCTTGGCAGGGTGAAAAAGAGCTACGCAGGTAGTACCGGATTGCGTCCGGAGGTGAAAATCGTTACAGGCGGGCATGACCACATATGCGCTGCTCTTGCCACCGGTGTTTTTCGGACGGGCAATATGCTTATTTCAACGGGCACAACCGAATCGATCACACTGTCGCTTGATCAAATACCTGATGTGCATATAGAATCGATGAAAAGGCCGTTCTGGTGGGGGCATCACACCGCTTCCGGCCGCCTGTATGCATTAAACGGTATTTACAGCGGCGGGTACACCGTTGATTGGCTTCTGAAAACTCTGAACGAAAACTACGACGTGTTTAACCGGTGCTCCATGCCTCAGGATGTGCATATACCCTTTTTTATACCCTATCTCAGAGGAGGGGAATATCCGGAATCTCGGGGAGCAATACTCAACCTGGAAGGAACGATGGACAGGGAGAATCTCTTGCAGGGGACAATAGCAGGCCTGTGTTTTGAAATGCGTTTTGTGTGGGAGGATATGGTGAATGCACTCAACATGCCGGTTAAAAGGGTTGTGAATGCAGGTGGGGGTTCAAACAACCGGTACTGGATGGAGATGAAGGCCACGGTGCTCGGTCACAGCATTGAAGTCCCTGAAGACAGGGAGGGAAGTGCGAAAGGAGCCGCTCTGCTGGCCGGAATCGGAAACGGTGTGTACAGGGATGAAGATGAAGCGTTTAGCAGAACCTTCAGGCTGGACTGCGAGTATCATCCCGTGGCCGGTCTTGAGGAGAAGCTTGCCGGTATGTATGATGTGTATGCTCAACTCATCGATGATTTGAAAGCGCTCAATATAAAGATGCAGCATTCGCTCAATTCTCTGAAATAAGTTTTATTCATGGTAATAAGCTCCGTCCTCAAAAACATTTATTTCGTATTTCTT
>CAZGJW010000097.1:0-11223 GCA_964525675.1 uncultured Spirochaetota bacterium | reverse complement strand
AGATTCAGGGTCTAGTGCCCGATAGGGCATGGGAGTTCAAATCTCCCTCCGGGCATATTAACCCTCCCATTACTGGAATCAGAAAACCTACCTGCATATAATTCAAGGTAGACTTTCCGGTTTTTAATCCGGTACAATAACCAATGAACAAACGCAGCTTTTTCTACCAATTCGTTATAGGCCTCATTACGGTTGTCTGCCTTTCCGCCCTGCCCCTGGAAGGTTCTCAATTTACAGTCGGAGAAAAACTCAAATACTCAATATTTGCAGGCGGCATCAGGGTTGCGAACCCTGGTTCGAAAATAACAGTTGATTACATATACCTTTGCTTATATACTATTCTTACTCCAGCGAATAAAAGGGGCAGCACATGGACATGGTAGTGACTTTTCCCGGAAGTACGCGGGTCAACGCCGAGTATAAAGGCTCTACAATAGAAACAGATCAGTCTATAACTGGAGGCGGTGAGGGATCGGCGCCTGCACCGTTTGATCTCTTCCTTGCTTCAATCGCCACATGTGCCGGTTACTACGTGATGAGTTTCTGCCAGGGACGCGATATTCCAACCGACGATATTAGTGTTGTCATGAAAAGCGAGTGGAACAGGGAGGCGCACCTTATCAGAACAATAACGATCGATATCCAACTGCCGGCTGATTTTCCCGAGAAGTATAAAAAAGCAGTCATTGCTTCAGCCGACAAGTGCTCTGTTAAACGACACATCCTGAATGCACCGGAATTCAAGATAAATGCATTAATCGGGTAGCCCGAATCAATTGGAAAATGGGAGACACATCGATGTTACAATTTTCAGAAATGAGGCTTCCTCTTTTTAAGAAAAGTGATTCTGCACGTGTTAAAATACTTCAAATTTCAGAGAGAGTACTCTTTTCACTGCTGTTCGCAGGATTTACCGGTTTGTGCGCCCGCCTCCGCATCTATCTGCCGTTTACGCCTGTTCCGGTAACCGGTCAGGTGTTTGCCGTGCTGCTCAGCGGGTTTATTCTCGCAAAAGGGTACGGCTCACTGAGTCAGATGCTGTACGTTGGTCTGGGACTGCTCGGCATCCCCTGGTTCGTTGTTGGAGCGATAGGACCGACAGGCGGCTACATCGTCGGTTTCGTCACCGCCCCGTACCTTATCGCAACACTGCTTGAAAGAAGGCACGCCAATACTAGTATCCTTTTTACCTTTTTTGCGGCATCCTGCGGGGTTATGCTTATATATTTATTCGGGAGCATACAGTTCATGCTGTTTACCGGCATGCGTCTCGGTAAAACGCTACTCCTTGCGGTGCTTCCATTCATTCCATTTGACATTGTCAAGGCTGCTGCTGCATCGGCTTGTTCATACCTGTTGGTCAGAATGGCGGGGAAACGGGCTGAATCGCAATCGAAAACGTGAGCCTGAAAGAAGAATGAACCTCCTCATTGTTTCAACATACACTTCAGCACAGGGCGTAAAAAAACCCGTCAATGCTCTTTTCGACCGCTCCGGGGCAACTGTTCTTTATAATTACGATGCAGAAAAAACACTGCGCTGGATGCGGGCCAGATTCCAGCCGTTACTTCCCAGAGCTCAACTCGACCATATAATAAACTGCACTGTACCCGGAGAGCTCATCTTCCTGACGGACTTTCAGGCAGATCACCCGTCGCCTTATACATTCTTTGGATTGACACTGGATACCACACCGGCTGACATCTTCAAGGCATTGCTCGAACAAACCGCGTTTTACTTTTACTTTCATGCAACGAATAATTTCGACATTCCGCTGGACATCGCAATTACAACAGCAGGATCTCTATTCAGATACAACTCCTTATGTCGGATTCTCGCCAACCTTTTCAACCTGACTGTTGTACATCTCGGTAAAGAAAGCGGAAAAACAGCGGAGGTTGAAACAGCCTCATATTCAAAGGGGCTTATACCGCGCAATTCAATTCAACTCAATTCTTCGATCAAACATACCGATACAATCTTCGAACCGGTAAAGAACAGTCATGCGCTCTTTCGAGACGCATACTATCGATATTTGACGGTTGGTGATGATGTATCCGAGTGTATGCGCGCTCTAAAAGCATAGGCGTACGTGCTTCGAAGCACGACGCATAAGCCCTATTGGTTTGAACATTTTACGATTGAACGTTCACTTGCCTATTGTATTAATTACAGGGTGTGGTACACTATCTCCATGAAATTCATCTGTAAAACTATTTTAAAGATATTTGTATACATGCTTGTGCTCATTATCCCTGTAACGCTTCTCGTTACCTGCTTCACCCTAGTTAAGGCCAACATCCCGCTCTGGAACATCGGAATCAGAAATATCCTGCGGCATTCAATGCACTTCCTGCTCCCATCAATTTTTATCAGCTATCTGATCGCAACCCCGGTTGTTGTTTCCCTTGTCGATAAAATGAAGGTGCAGTCTCTGCTGCTGCTTCACATACCGGCGATTATTGCAGGAGGCATACTTGGCGGATTACTATTCTTTGCGCAGATTGAAAAAATGCCGATTCTTGTCAAGAAAGATGTTCTTCACATCGGGGTAAATACCTTTTTCAGGCGGGATGTGTTCAATGAAATAGAAGACCGGGTGGTGTATATACACCCCTACACAAAAGACCTCAACCAGCTCTACCTGTACAACAAAAAAGACGGGCGCCTCTTCGCTATCAACGGAGTGAGTATAGGCAGAAGAGGAAAAAATTACCTTTCTGTTGATGAAAAAAATCGCCTGGTTCGCATCGCTGCACGGGACAATCCGCATGTCGGCGAGGTCAGTATACCATTCAGCAGCTTTAAAACCGGTGATGGCACGCTGTCGCTGAGCATCGTATCCTCCTACAGTAACCAAATCGTAAAAGTGTATAGACAGTTCAGATCTGCAGTATCAGGCCTTGAACAGCAGGACAGGCTTATACTCGCTGGCGCTCTTTTTCTCTCTGTTTTACTCATATCCATTCCACTTTCCTACGGATTCAACGACAGGGGCTGGACTTTCTCCGGTGCTGCCGGTGTTTTTCTGGTGCTCGCCGCTCTGCCGTATTTTTATGGTTTTATTCTGAAAATTTTGAATAGAATCTCTCCAGAGCCTTCTTTTATGGGCAGATATTCCTACCTCGTCCCTGCGCTTGTATTCTGCGTCATAGGCTTTATTCTTGATATACTGGTAAAAACAGGAGGAAGAACAAGGAGAGTATAAGTATAACCAATGAACAAGATTACTAAATCAACGCTCTCGTTTCTCATTATTAGTTTTATTATCGCATTCATACTGCTGTTTCTCGCACTCTACGTATACAGCAACCGGAGCGAAACCGATCCGACCCTCACGGTTCATTCTTTGAGAAACGAAATCATACTGCGAATCGCCCTGGTTCGAACGCTGAAACTCCTGCCTCCCCTTATAATCTGCATTTTTATAACGTCATTTTCCATTTTTTTTACACTGACCCCTTTTCAGTCTGAATCGTTTTCCTACCCTGTTGTAGCCATACCCTCCTTTGTTGTTCTCCTCGGATTCATGCTTGTTGTGGTGATGTCGGAGTTTGTCTTCATACCAAAACTCTACAGGGATCGTGAGGATGCCCTGTTTACTACCAGGCTGTTACAAAGCTCACTGACGTATGCGCAAAAACTCTACGATGACAATAATCCTAAAGAGGCTCTCGAAACACTTGATATTTATCTGAAATATGAGAAAAACGACAAAAAGGCAAACAAGCTGTACGATGACATCCTTGAAACTGTGTACCGGCTTGGAAAAAAGGAGGAGATTGTTACAACAGCCGGAAAAAAGACCGGTGCACCTGCATCCTTTTACGAGAGAGGGAAAGCGGAATATGAAAAGGGCAATTACTACAAAGCGCTCTATTACCTTGAAAGAGCTCTATCCCTGCACAAGGACAACCGGGAGATCAAAGAGCTCTATGTAATGACAAGGGAAAGAGCTCAGAACCTCCTCGGTTCACTCACGAAAGATGAAAAGGATGCAGCGTGGCTGATTGTGCAAAAAGGAAAGGCGCTGGAACACCTCGATAGAGGCGAGTACTATGAGGCACACGACATTTTTGCAACCCTGACAAAAAAATACCCCAGGCTGTACGATCTTCAGCTTTACCTTGAGGAGACTGAAGAAAAGCTCACGAAAATTGACTTTCGGATAGACGAGCTCAAAGGGTATGAATGGCTGCCGTCTTATGACGATATTTTATTCAAGGATACACAGGGTACATTGAACCTGGTGGAACGCGTTATCCCATGGAACGGCACCTATTACCTTTACAATATACACCGGTACAGAAACAACAGCGGATCGATTGCGGAAGAAACATGGAAGTATGGTAAATGGATCGGTGATAAAATACGACTCAAAAACAAGAGCGGGTTTCGGAGAGTTGCTGAAAACGAAAGCAACCGCTACTTTATCTACCTGGCAGTGAATCCGGGATATTTACTGTATTTTTCAGACAGCTCACGGCTCAGAGACCAGCTCACTGTGTACGAATATTTCAAACTGACACCCCAGCTTAGAAAAAGCGGCCTGAATATAGAGGGCCGATACACATACCTTTCTAAAAAACTCGGGATCTTCTTCTCGATTTATGTTCTCTCTCTCTTGTTGGGGGGTATCGCATGGTCAAAGCGATCGATTTATGAATTCCCGCCTTTTTTCAAGATTATCGTATTCGCAGTTTCGGTACCGCTACTCTCATACCTGTTTCACCACCTCTATATGGACGCGAATAATATTTTCATCTACACGCACAGGTACCTCGCCCGGTATTTTTTTAAAAACATGAATGTGTTTATATATACTGCAATTATACATATAGTTATTGCGACAGCTGCCACTGTTTTTTATCTTTCCCAGGGCAGTGAGGTCGAATGATGTGGTACGTCACAATTCTCAATTAATCCTGCTCATACAGCGAATTGATGAGCTCCTTCGCATCCTGAGCGGAATCATGGCTGATTGTACACCGGCCTTTGAGAATTGTGCCGTTTTGAATAATAAGCTCGGGTGTCTGAATATCCCCGAGTATTCTGCTGGTGGGTAAAAGCAGGACGCGGTTCGATGCTGTTATATTGCCGATAAGAATGCCTTCAATCACCACACTCGATGCCTGAATATTAGTTTTCACCTTGCCTTTCGGACCGATAAATACCTTATCCACAATGAGCGCTTCACCTTCAAACTTTCCGTCAATCCTCAACGCACCCTTAACGGCAAATCGACCCTCGAATTGAGAACTGGGACCGATAGTGCTGTTCGTTTCTTCACCAAGCTGCAGGTTCGCCATTATTTATATCCTCAACTTTTTTTAGCCTTTTAAGTAACTTCTCGCGAAGTTACTTTATGATATCTGGTCCTGTAAAGGATCGGTCCCCTAGGAACGTAAACCACTTCTAAGTAACTTCGAGCAAGTTACTGTTTGATACCCGGCCAACAGCTCTGCCGTACACGTTATAATTTCGGTATTCCAAGAAAACGGTTAAACTCATCGAAAAATGTATACATTTCAGAAAGGGCATCTATCAACGTATACCCGTCAAGTCTCCTGTCGTTTTCAAACTCACTCAGGCCTATTCTGTCATGCGGATTCATGATAATTGACCCACCACTCATATAATTGCTTATAAGTGTTTCGGTAAAAGTTCTTAAGTCCTTAAAATACGCGTCAAGAGATAGAAGATACCGCTGCCTGATCTTATACACATTCGATTTGTCCTTGTAAGAAGCAATTGAGTCATATTCTTTTCTGGTGTGCACCTCATTTTCGTAGCTGTACTCCTTCAGCAGTTTTTTTATCTCCATATACCGCGGATAGTAGGTATCTCTCTTTAAAGAATTATTAAAATCAAGTTTTATATAATACTCACTCAATATGGGAAGATAATTCTTTTCGAAGAAATCGGCATAAGATATGACGGCATCCATCTCTTTGTCTCTGGACACCTCGCTAAACTTTTGCACCTTTATCATGCTCAAAATTGAAAAAATTCGCTCTTCTTCGCCAGGAAAAGTCTCATCGGTGCCTTCGATGCCCTCATGAAGTTCGAGAACCGCTTTTAAATTTCTCAGAGATATCTTAATATCCCGTATCTCTCTCAGGACCCTCTTTTTCTGCGCACTGTTTAAGGATGTTTTGTACACCCCCTCGAGCTGCTTTAAAAGCAGTTTCTTGTCCTCAATTTCTTTCACGATTTCGCGCACTCTTTTCATTGAACATAAAAATAATCTCTACCCGTAAAAACGAATAGAGATTATTAACATTTTTATTATCATTTATTATAAAACTTCTTACCAGCCATCCTGCATATCATCTTGGTCCCGATTTTCTTCGCTGTAGATATCGGCAATAGCCCGTAGTTCATCGAAGTATACGTAGTATGTTCCGTAACTTTCCTCGGGATCGGTTTTTATACTGAAACCGCTTATACTGAGGCCTCTCCATTCCGTATTATGGTAATTATACTGCTCAATCGTAGAAGGCACCGCTATTATCAGCTTTTTCCATCCGACAAAATCAAGCAGACCCATGTCGAGAGTCATCGGGTTTCCGTGGTAATCGATCACATGGAGAAACAGTCTGTGTTTGAAACTTCTCCCGCAGACCCAGACACTGACAGCCTTTGTTATTCCCGGAACCTTGATCGGTTTCGTCGGACGTACGGTAAATTGGGCATAGCCTCTTTGGGTGAATGCAACCTTAACACCGAGCACATACGCACTTTCAGTCCCGTCATTGGGATCAATTTCAGGCACTTCAAGCGGACGCCCCTTTCGTTTCATCGACATAATGACGCCCTGATCAAGAGGCATATTCGCAGACCAGGTGTCGGCATCTTCAAAATGAGTGACGGGTATATCAGCGAGGAGCTGTCCCGCCGTTTCAATGCCGATTTGAAGGTTTTCGATATCCTGCTCCTGTGCAAAGAGTCCTGCCGGAAATAGCAGTATGGTCAATGCACAAATGAGTATAAAAACGAGCCTAGTCATTTACGCTGTCTCCTTTTATCTTGATAAAAGAATCACACTGCAACAAAAATAAGCTGCCGGACTATTTACTCCATATCTCTTTGCTTTGCTCGGCAAGCACGTCCCCGTCAAACCGTTCTCTGTACATATCCGTAAGGACCTTGAGATGGTCAAAGTAACATACGTAGTCATCAACACGCTCACTTGGTTCTGTCCAGATTGCAAATCTAACGAGTGTCAGCGGTTTTTCCATTGGTAGATACCGTATATACTGTGGTATCTGGTTCGGTATTACAATACTGAGGTTTCGCCAGCCGATAAAATGCAGACTTCCCATAGGTAACTTATGCACAATACCCCTATAATCCCTGAGATGCACCTCGATGCTGTAGTAATAGTTTGCACCCCATACCCATACATCCAGTTTTTTTACATGACCGGGGATCACAATCTCTTTCTCCGGATAAATCCACACGCTGTTATAGCCCTTTCGGGTAAATGCTGAACGGACACCGAGCACATACTTGTTTTCTGTTTCTCTATCACTGCCTTCAAGGGCGATAGGAGATCCTTCAATGCCGGTTTTCAGAATGGGGAAGTCCTTTGCAGTGAAACGGGATGCGCTTACCTGCCAGTTCTTTTCATTGTTTTCGAAATCGTCAAGCACAATGCTCCGAATGTCCTCCATTTTGTATCGCTGCCCGAAGGTATACCCGAGAAACTGCGCGCTTGAAAGGGTCGGTATCGTAAAGGCAAGGAGTAGTAGACTTATTACGAAGAATCTGGGCTTCATTCGTATTCTCCTTTTACTATGAGAGATAAGTTGGGTAAAAAGCATCTCTGGTAAAACCGTCAGCTTCATGCCCCGACAGAATATGTTATTCCTCATTGTAGAAACTTCCTGCTTCTCTATTTATCGGCCACAGGTTTACATTTTTTTAATATTATTTTCAGTCGTACCCCCTGTTTCCATAACTATTAGTATAGAGCCTGTTGCAGGATAATGCAATAGAATATACTCAACTGTTGTTTACTTCATAGCGTACAAGGGTGTTGTAGCCTTCATGTGCCATGTAGGAGCTTCGCACATAGGGGCCTGAAGCGATGTATGAAAAACCCATTTTCTCTGCTTTCTCCCTGTAAAAAGAAAAAACCTCGGGCCGCACATACTCGACGACAGGCGCGTTGCCCGATCCCGGCTGGAGGTACTGGCCGATAGTAACCGCCGAACAACCGGTCGTCCGCAGATCGGAAAGAACCTGAACAATCTCTTCTTCAGTCTCACCAAGGCCTACCATGAGGCCGGATTTCAGATAGGTAGAGGGATATGTGCGGTGTATATAGGCGAGAAAATCCACAGACCGTTTGTAATCTGCACCCGGCCTGATATGCGCATACAGTCTGGGGACAGTTTCAACGTTGTGATTGAACACATCAGGGCCCGATTCCGCGACCGTATCGATTGCATCCCTGCTTCCCAGAAAATCCGGGGTTAATACCTCAATCTTTATTTTCGGGTCATATTTCCGCAGAAGCTTCACTGTTCCGGCGAACTGTTTCGCACCGCCGTCTGCAAGATCGTCCCGCGTTACCGAGGTTATTACCACGTACCGCAGTCCGAGAAATCTGACCGCGTCAACCAGTCTTTCCGGCTCCGTCTTATCAGGAGGAGGAAGCGGTGCTTCTCCTGCCTTTTCAATGGAACAGAAGCGGCAATTTCTCGTGCATATGTTTCCCAGGATGAGAAAAGCCGCTCGTTTATTGTGAAAACATTCGGAAAGATTCGGACACCGTGCGCTTTTACACACTGTGTGCAGGGCGAGCGTGCCGAGTATCGACTTAACCATGTGTATCTCTTCTGTGTGGTCGATCTTCTTTCGAAGCCAGTAAGGCTTTCTCAGGTTGTTGGTTTTTTCTGCCATACTATTATTCCAGTCCGGAAAAGTATTTCTACAATACTACTCTGGTAAAAGATAGCACTGCAGGGTGTCTGTGTCAGCAATAAAAAACGGGTATGTGTTGAACCGGTAACAACATCTTTCAGGGGAGAAACAATACTGCAGGGGAGGCTTCTGCAGCGCTATGAATTTTTTTTGAGGACAAAGGGATCGTTGAGGTCGAATCTTCTTTTCATAGCCGTCATCGTATTGACGGCAACGCTCTTTTTTTCAAAAGGGCCCACATGCACTCTGTAAAAGGTACTTTCCTTCACAACCGCTTTCTCGATTGTGACTTTATAGAGGTTTTTTTCAAGAACCGATGCAAACCGCTCGGCATTTTCTTTTTTAGCAAATGAGGCTGCCTGTATATAGTAATGCCCGTAAATAGAAGCGCGCCGAGGTTTTATTTGAGATATTTTTGGAGTAGCTTTTTTCACGCTGGTTTTTTCACCGGTCACAGGGGCCCTGTATGCTGTTTTCCTCTCAACAGTTTCGACCCTCTCGGGCTGGATCTTTGTGACCTTCTCTCCCTCTTTTGCAGTCTCTCCAAGACTTGCAGTCTTTTCAAGACTTGCAGCTTTTTCAAGACTTGTAACATCTATGTAGCGGGTTTCAGTCTCGAGATTATCGTCGAGCAGACCGAGCGATTCAAGCTCATCCTTGTTCTTCGTTGCCGCCGCCGCTTTTTCTTTTTTAAATACTCCGGACTTCGCCAGGTCGAGAAAATCTTTTTTACCCTCTGGCCCGCCGATAAGAAACCCGAAAATAAAAATACCGATTATAATAAGGCCGAGGATGAAGGCTATCCAGAATATCCTCCCTGTGTCGAGGTTTACCTGATAGTATTCCTTCCCTCTTTCCTTCTCCTCTTTCATTCCCAGGTCCTGTGTATCAAGTTTTCAACCACTTCTCTGACTCTGAATTCGAATTCAGGGATGGTTTTACTGTTATCAATTACTATATCGACAAAATGTAATTTTCCCTTTAAAGGCTTTTGTGCCCGAAGCCGCATCCTCGCCTCATCGGGGGTGAGTCCCTCCCTCTTGACAGCACGTTTCACCGCCATGTCCCACTGTGTATCAACGGCAATAACATAATCGCACAGTGGGAACAGGCACATCTCGACAAGCAGCGCGGCGTTTAATACACAATTCTCGCATGTACGCACTATCTCCCTGACTTTCCTGATCATCCACGGATGCACCATACGCTCGAGGACCGCCTTCTGTTTCACATCACTGAAAACAATCGCCCCGAGCTTTTTTCGGTCAATTTCACCGTTTTTAACCACTCCCTTTCCGAATACCCGGATAATCTCACGCTTCTTCGCGGCAAGCGCTTCATGGCCAATACTGTCAACATCGATTACATTAAACCCCTCCTGCTCGAAAATCATACACGCAAGGTCCTTTCCCGAACAGTAGTTTCCGGTAATGCCGACTATCATTTCAATACGCCTTTTATAAACCTGTCAACTTTATTTCCGGTACTGACAATCTTTCTGTCAATGCGCCTCTTCCCAGTTCTTTCCCTCAGCAATATTCACCACAATAGGCACCTCGAAGGAAATCGCATTTTCCATTTTATCCTTCACCATCTCAGTGAGATGAGCGAGTTCGTCTTCGGGAGATTCGAACACGAGCTCATCATGAACCTGTATCAGCATTTTGCTTTTAAACCCGGGCAGCTCACCATCGATATCAACCATCGCCTTTTTAATCAGGTCCGCAGCTGTGCCCTGAATCGGCGTATTGATGGCAATTCTTCGTGCGGATTCATAAATGTTCCGGTTCTCGGATCGTATATCGGGTATGTACCGCTTTCTGCCCAACAGGGTGGTTACATATCCGGTTTTCTTCGCCCCTTCCACAACGCCGTTGAAGTACTCCTTTACTCCCGTATATTTCATAAAATACATTTCAATAAATTGAGATGCTTCTTCTCGTGAGATCCTGAGCCTTCTCGACAGACCGTAGGGACTGATGCCGTACATTATGCTGAAATTGATGGTTTTGGCGATTCTCCTCTGCGTCTCGTCGACATCCCGTATATCAGTATTGAAGAGCAGGGAAGCGGTTTCCCTGTGAATATCAACCCCCTTTTTAAAGGCATTCACGAGTCCTGGGTCCAAAGAGAGGGAGGCAAGCACCCTGAGCTCAATCTGCGAATAATCCGCCGAAACAAGCAGCCACCCCTCCTCCGGCACAAAGCCTTGCCGAATAGCCCGACCCTCCGGTTCACGGATCGGTATGTTCTGCAGATTTGGATGGGTGGATGAGAGCCGTCCGGTTGCTG
>CAZGJW010000096.1:0-11258 GCA_964525675.1 uncultured Spirochaetota bacterium | reverse complement strand
TTTGCTCAGGTACTGATTTATATAGCCAGGGTATTATATTATACATCAATGATGAGTTTGGCGTAGAACTGGACAATACAGTTTATGCCCTTGATTCTACAACCATAGACCTCTGCCTTTCTCTTTTCCCTTGGGCACGGTTCCGCAAACGAAAAGGAGCAATAAAACTGCATACACTCCTTGATTTACGGGGAAATATCCCTGCTTTCATCGAAATTATAAACGGAAAAGTACATGGTGCCGGAGGTATTCTTGACGATCTAATACCGGGGCCAGGCTCATTTTATATAATGGATCGAGGCTATATCGATTTTCTCCGCCTTCATGTTCTTACTCAATGTTCAGCATTCTTTGTTACTCGCGCAAAAAGCAATTCCAAATTCCGAAGACTTTATTCACTTCCCATTGACAAATCTACCGATCTTCGAAGTGATCAAATAATAGTACTAATAGGTATCAATTCATCGAAAGACTATCCAGACAAGCTTCGACGTATCAGATACTTCGATTCGGATAATGACATGTATCTAATATTTCTCACCAACAATTTTATGCTCCCTGCTCAAACCACCCTCCAACTTTACAAATGTCGCTGGCAGGTAGAATTATTTTTTAAATGGATCAAACAAAACCTGAGAATAAAATCTTTTTACGGCACCTCAGAAAATGCAGTAAAGACTCAAGTTTGGATAGCTATCAGCGTTTACGTGTTGGTTGCTATTATAAAGAAACGTCTTGATTTACAGCTTAGTTTCTACACTATTTTGCAGATTTTCAGTGTTACTGCATTTGAGCAAGTGCCTATTATACAAGTACTTACAGATTCTAATATAGCAAACCAAATGGCCAATTCTTGTAACCAATTGGTATTATTTGAATTATAACCGGACAGTAGTGATTTGAAATACTAGTTTTAAAAACTTGCACCATAGGCGACATCCTATTAATAATTTCATTTTAACATTTTAATATGGAGAAAATGGATTTTATCCATAATCCGGCTTCCGTACCGACGATACTGGAGAACAATCCGCCGTCCCTTTCTGTCGGCATAACACCGCAGTTCGTTGCCGGTGTCGTTATGCAGTCGATCAACGCCGACGATTCGAATACCGGTGGTGATACCGACGTCGATGGAGATGCAATAACATACACCTGCAGGTACGACAATACCATTGACGGAAGCGTCGGCAGCGGCCTCAGCGACTGTACCTCCCTGGTAAACGAGGACGGCTCGAACCCTACTTTTAACGCGAGTACCGGTCTATTCAGCGGCTGGCGGCCAGCCCTCAAGGAGATCGGTACGGCATTCGAGTTCGAAATCGTCGGCACAGACGCTAATTCTGCCTCCTCATCCGTCATCTTTTCGGGTACGGTTCAGGCGGCCGGCCCGTCCGCATGGCTCCAGGGAATACAGACAACCTCATCTACCAATTTCAACCAGGCGACAGCATACGCGATTAAATGGACGAGCGGCAATTTCGATTCAACCTACTTCGACCATTCAATAACAGTCAATCCTGAGCAGCTCTGGGTTAAAACCGCGGGCAATTACTTCATTGCCGTCACCGTGCCACTGACGTCCGCAGTGCAGCGTGCCTGTGTGCGGGCAGAGGTCAGAATAAACGGCACTGCTGTTCGGGGAGGTGTCGGAGAATCATCCTATATCCGGAATACGAGTAATCACAGCGAATCCTCCAGCCATGTCGCGCTGGCGCTCGAAGGTCTGAACGCAAACGACGTGATAGAGGTGTACGTATCTGGAACCGCCCTTACAACGGGAGCGGCAACGGTTACTGGCGCTGCAAGCCTCTATGCAGAGTACATCCGTTCATCACGTACGGTCTTCACCGCAACCGCCACAAGACGACCCTTGGCACTGATCTGAACCAGGGAACGGCAGCCGCCTTCGAGTGGACGGAGGGGCCGAAATCGGCACCATCACGGTTCAGCCGGGCCAGTACGCATCACTCCTTATCGAAAAGATCGATTCGTCCATCAGCACCTTTTTTTCACGATCGACGAGACTTGAAGGTCCCACCACAAACTGGAACCCCACAACATCGCTTACTATCCTGTGGGAAAACGATGTAATCACCTATTCGAGCGATTTCACCCATTCAGCAACCGTCAACCCCGACCAGATCACGGTAAATAACAATGGTGACTACCTCCTGATCTACAACGATTCTTTTACTTCCATTCTCCAGAGGGCCAACCCGAAGATAACCGTCAATGTCAATGGTTCCGCAGTACCGGGCGCTGAAACGAAAAGCCACTACATACGAAACGGGCCACCTCGCTCCGAATCTTCTTGCTCACTCGTCTTTTTGCTGAAAGGATTGTCAGCGGGCGATGTCATAACCCTGACCGATGTGGCTGAAGCGATAACGGGCACGGTCGACGACAGCCAGGACGGCCTGCTCGTGCTTTTGAGAAAGAGGTAATCCTTCCATATATGCACCGGATCACACCGCTGGTAAGTGGCATCAACCGGACGTGAAGCATCCGGATACTATCATGATCAAACCGGAATAATGTAACCCCTTTTCAATACAGCCCGATGTACGCTTCAGTGCTCGATGTATGAGCCCTGAACAGTCCAATTCAACCCTCAAACTTCTTGAATACGAGCACGCCGTTTTGTCCGCCGAAGCCGAAGGACTGTTTCACCGCAATTCGAACATCCTGCTTCCGCATTTCATGCGGGACATAGTCGAGGTCACACCTCTTGTCCAGGCCAGGCGCTGCAGGGTCGGTAAAATCCACGTCAGGGTTATCCAGGTTTATGGTGGGAGGAACTACGCCGTTTTCCATTGCGAGAAGAGTAACGATTGATTCAAGCCCCCCTGCTGCTCCGAGCGTATGCCCGAAGTATGACTTGGAGGAGCTGATCGGTATTTTGTATGCGTAATCCCCGTACACACGCTTGATAATGAATGATTCCGTTGGATCGTTGATAATAGTGGACGTCCCGTGCGCGTTGATATACTCCACCTCTTCGGCACGCAGTTTCGCCATAGACAGCCCCTTTTTCACAGCCTGAGTTGCTGCCAATCCGTTCGGGTCAGGTGATACTATGTGAAAGGCATCCTGGGAGTAGCCGTACCCAATAATTTCACCGTATATCCGCGCGCCCCGTTTTCGTGCATGCTCGAGCTCTTCAAGCACCAGTATTCCGGCCCCCTCGCCGAGCACAAAGCCGTCCCTGTCGCGATCAAAGGGCCTCGAGGCTCTCATCGGATCATCGTTTCTTCTGCTCAGCGCTCGCATGATGTCGAATCCGGAAAACACATAGGAGTCCATAGCGGCTTCTGCACCTCCGGTTACCATGGCATCCTCGATACCCTGCTGTATATGCAGTACCGCAATGCCGATGGCATGGGTCGCGGAGGCGCAGGCGGTATTGACCGTAAGCCCCGTCCCCTTCAAAAAGAACCATTCGGCAGCTGCTGCCGCGCCTCTATTCGAGTTTGTTTGCGGTAGTGTAAAGGGATTGACCCTCTTCGGCCCACTATCGCGAACGAATTTTACATGCTCCGGGTACTCCACATCGGCATTGGGAACTGCCTGGCCGAGGATAATACCCGTTCGATCAGGATCAAGTTCTTTTACACGATAATATTTCGGCTGCGACGTTCCTCCCTGTACGACGGGAACAACACTGAACCCGGCATCGGTAAGGGCGAGGTGTGTTCCGACAATCGAATACTTCGTAGCTCTCCCCGCCCGCCTCAATCCTTTTGTCAGCTCGAGGTATTGGTCAGGCTCGAAGCTGTCAACAGGTGAGCATACCCTGCTCCTGTACTGCTCTATATCAACATCGGGAAAATCAACATTCCTGAAATACCCCTTTCCATGCAACGCGTTCTCCCAAAATGTCTTTTTCCCAACACCGATGGACGAAACTGGCCCGAGACCGGTGACAACAACACGCTTCAGCATATAGAAACGGGCTCCTTTCTTCTATACATTACATTGAATTCCACAAAAACCCGACGGTGAATGACGCTTTTACTGGATAGCGCAACGAGATACAATGCCCTATTCTACTTGAAAAAAGAACGAATGTAAAGTTTTAGGATGTATGATAATACCGCTCACCGGTGGCATTATTCAGTCGCGAAGCGTCTGAAAAACAGGTAGCCCCTTGACATGGATCGATAAAATTCGGAAGAACTGGATACAGATGTCGAAGCGCAGAATCACCAACCAAGCCGCATCAATGCATGCAGGCAGCTTTTCACATCACTCAAACCGATGTACTGCCCCTTATAGGTTTCAGGGTCGATTTTCGCCAGATTGAAACCGTAGCCTTGATTCAGCGCATTAATAAAGGCGTTTGCAATAACCGCATGGCCCAGGTTGTTCGGATGGACGCCGTCGAGGCTGAACACCGTGCTCCCCTGGTTGTGCAGTACGTACTCACCGGAGTATCCGCCGAATGCGCCGGGACTGTCCGGGTCGTAGAGTGCGTGCATGTCGACAACAGGAATGCCGAACTGCGCTGCAAGCTCTGAAATGATCGAATCGAAATCGGCAATTGCATTGTCGACAGCCTGTTCTTCAGACGAGGTGATTGTATACTCGCCTGTAAGGGCGTCGCCCACAGAACTCCCGGTAACAGGCAGCCCGATGTCGGTCATCTTCGTATATATCGCAGCGGCCGCCTCCGTTGACTTTGAATAGGGGGCCCCCTCCAACTGGGTTTCCTTCGGTATCCCCATCCCATTCTCGGAATACTCGATCGCCCCTGTGAGAAGGATATGAGACAAATCGCTTTCATCGATGAGTAGCGGTATGTACTCGGGAGCAGACACAGTGCCGAAATTAACGGGCTGAAGAGTGGCCATATCGAACACAACAGGTTCGACGGCAGAACCGGTGTTCACAAAAACTGTATCAAGGGCAAACCCGAGAGGGAGATACCCGGGAATATTCGACATTACGATGTCGGCGCGGGTCTGTGAGGTCAGATCAGAAAGCAGGGCCTGCATCTCATTTTTGAAATCATCATGTGTTGTTATCTGGCCTTGATCACCGCCGGCGAGCACAGCGCCGAGCACATCGTTGTTGCCGATCCAGAGAAGTATGATATCAGGATCGAGCTCAAGAGCCTGGTCGAGCACTGTGGTACCCCCGAAGTGCGGGTAGGGAAAAAGAATAACATTTCTCAGAACAATATCGAAGAAGTAGTTGTCCGGTGAAACAGAATTGATCGAGCCTGTCGTGCGCCTGATATCGTACAGGCGTGCTCCGTTTACCGCGAGATTGTCGTACGGCCTGTCGAGCATTACATTCTTGAGAAGCGGCAGCATCTCTGCTGCCATATCCTCCGGCGTCAGGTTTTCATCCCAGTATTCAGCAACGAGCGTTCCATTTTGGAGTGTAATGGGGGTTTTATAGGGATACACGCCGATGCCCGGCTCTCTCACAAGCGGCTGTTGGAAGTCGTCTTCGATACCGAGCTGACAGGCAATAAAATACGGGTACGTATGGAGCTGAAAATCCTCTTTCAGGCCAAGGTCCATTATGCCCATGGTGCTGCTGTCGCCGATGGCAACAAGCTTCTCCTCCTTTGACGAACCACCGCAGGAGTAAAGCAGGAATAGTGCCGTAAGAAGAATCCACGCGTATCGTTTCAGCATGCCTTTCCCCCCATACCTTATATCTTCACCATACATCCAGCCCATCAGATGTCAATAAAAAAAATGTGAGTTTATGGGGATATCATACATATTTATAAGTGGGGCGGGCCGCCGGGGCAGCTGAATTATCAGCCTGATTTTTTCAGTGCCGCTCTTACGGCAAGGCCGATCTTCTCGAAGGTGTAGGGCTTTTTTATATACTCGCCGGCGCCGAGGCGCTGGGCCTCGGTAACACGCTCTGTTTTTGAATACCCGCTTGCAATTACCGCCTTCTGGCCGGGATACATTTTAACAATCTTTCTGTAGGTCTCAAGGCCATCTATTCCCGGATTCATTATCATATCGAGAATAATGAGATCTGCAGAGTGGTTTTTCATGTATTCGACCGCTTCCTCTCCATTCGCAGCGCAGATGATGGAATACCCGAGCCTGGTTAGTATCTCAGAGAGGATCTCACGCTGCGCTTCGACGTCATCGACAACAAGTATTTTCTCTCCGGCACCTATGTACTCCTCAACCGGAACGATTTCTTTTTTCCGTGATACTTCATCTTTCGTAATTGGAAAGTAGATCTCAAACCTGGTGCCTTTCCCGATGGCGCTCTGAACATCGATCAGTCCCTCATGATCCTTCACGATGCCGTACACAACCGCCATGCCCAGCCCGGTCCCGCTCTTTCCCGTGATCTTTTTTGAGTAAAAGGGCTCGAATATCCTGTTCAGATCCAAATCATTTATTCCCATGCCGTTGTCATCAACGACAAGGACGACGAAGTCACCCTCCTCTATTTTGAGATCATACCCGTTGACGGGCTTTTCGACATACTGGTTTCTCGTTTCGATGTGTATTTCGCCGCCACCGGGCATTGCTTCGGCTGCATTCGTAACAAGGTTCATAAGCAGTTTAGTCAAATTCGTGGGCACGCCGTTAATATTGAGCAGGTCACCGGACAGGCTCGAGGTTACCGTCACTTCGGGATGATATTCTTTCAGGCTTTTAAAAACCGGGGATCCGAGGTAATCGGTGATAATATCGTTGAGATTTGCCGGCTCCTTGCTCGTCACGACATTGCGCGTGAGTGTAAGCAGGTCATCGATCAAATGTCCCATCTGTTCGGAGGCAGCAAGAGAACCCTTTATGTACTGTCGATTCGGGTCATCTTTCGGTAGATTCATTTCAAGAAGCTGCAGATACCCGCTGATTCCGGTAAGCATATTGTTGCCGTCATGGGCGACTCCGCCTGCCAGAAGACCGATTGCCTCCATTTTCTCAGCGCGCGCTATCCTCTGCTGCAGTTCTCTCTTTTCTCTTTCTATTCTTTTCTGCTCAGTCACATCGACAGCAAATCCGAGCACACCAGCTACCGTGTTGTTTCCATCACGATACGGCACCATGTCAAGCGTTATATATCGTTCACCCGCATCCATGTGAATAACACCGGATCGACCGACAACCGGCCCACCCGATTCGATCACCTCGCTGTCTGATGTAAACACGGAGCCGGAATCGTCTGGAAATAGTTCATTGTAAGACCTGCCTATTATCCGTTTAATAGGAACGCCAATCGTTTTCGAGAACTTTTTATTTACCCTGATGTACTGACGCTTCGCATCTTCGTAGAAAATCATTACCGGGGAAGAATCGAGCATCAGCTGGAGCTCACTGTTTTTCTCTTTGAGAATCTTCTGCAGTTTTACCAGCCGATCGGTACGCTTCTCGACCTTTTTTTCCAGGTTCGTGTATATATCAAAATAATTTTTTGCAGTCCGCTCGTACTCCTCCTTCGTTAGACGAAGCTCATTCGTAAGATGCCGCAGCTTGATTTCCAGCAGAATAACCTTTTTTTTCAGCCCATCTGTGACATCGGATTGTACCATTATGCAGCTTCCCCTGTTTTGTATACCGTGTAACTTTAGCTCTCTGCACCCGGTGTTGTGATTCGGATGCTTTGCGGTTGGATACTGCCGCCGGATTCCTATCATCTATGCCCGCTCCGGTTTTTCTCAGGGCCGCCCCTGCTTTACAGCAGCCCCTGCTTTTCCAGCCGCGAGATTTCCCTGTACAGACCATCCATAATAATGTCAATTACGGTTTCTTCAAGGCCGAGGGTGTTCAGGCAATTCCCATAGAGCTGTGTATCGATTTTTATTGTATCGTTGTATCCAAGTCTGTTTGCATGGCACAGATAATTCGCAACATAGAGTGTGAGCTCCATCCTCGAATGAGTGCATTGCTCTGAAAAGGGGCCCTGGTGGCTGCCGATACTTCGCACGAAATCAGCAGGAAAATCCCAGTACGTACCGAGAACTCCCCCTATTTGGGCATGGTTGTATCCGAGCATGTCTTCTTCTGCTTCGATGAGATTTATTCGATCGTGCTCCACCCTGTGCATTATTTCCCTGAATTCAGCATGCAGAAACTGATCTTCGACGATAATACCAATATCATGAAGAAGCGCTGCAGCGTACATCGAATCACCCTTTTCACAAAACTCCCTCCTGTAGATCATCTTTGCCAAAATCGCAGTTGAAACGGAGTGTTTCCAGAGAGCCTCTCTGGAATAGGCACCGATAGATTCTCCGCGTGAAAAAATTTCGCACACTTTCTGCCTGAGAGCAAGCTCTTTGAGCTCGTCAAAACCAACCCATATAACCGCTTCCTCAATATCGCTGATCCTCCTGCCGGACGAGTAGTACGCAGAGTTCGCTGTTTTCAGCAATTTTGCCGTGAGCGGAGGATCGACTTCAATGAGCTCTTTCAGCTCCTTAGCCGAAGACCGCGGATTGTTGATAATCGAAAGAATTCCTGCGACGATCCTCTTTATTGAGGATATATCAGAACCTTCAGTCAATAAAACAAGGTCTGTCAGTGCAACACTTTTTTCATGCATCGTATTCATGGTCTTTCTCCTTCGTCGAAGACAACTTTGCTATCGACTATTCTCCGTCCTCGGAGCCGACATGAACAATACGTATTGTCTGGACGCTTTGCATCCTGAAAATACAGCCGGTGTATGCACCCTGAACCGGCTTTACACAGTACATAGAGTACTCCCGGTGTACATATATATTATTGTTGGTAATTGATGCCATTTCAAATTTTCTTTACAATTATTTAATTATGCCGGTCGCGTATTTTTTGAAACCCATGTTGCTATTTTCATCGTTATCATGTACTTTTTATGTACAGGTACTGTTTTTATGCGGGTACTGTTTTGTATTGGAAAAAAAAAACGGACACGGCTTTTACAATTTTGAGATGTTTTTTACCTGTATATTTCAGTACGTGTTGTGTCAACGGGTTTATTCAGTTTTGCCACGCTGTGACTGGATGAAGATGCAACTATAGGGATTCAGACGCCGGAGAGGAAAATGACGAAAGTCTCAGGAAGCGGCGACAATACCACTGCGCCGATTATGCGGATAAAATACTACGGTGTACGTGGCTCTCTTCCCACTCCTATACAGCCGCATATCTTTGAAAAAAGGGTTAAACAGACAGTCGCGCGTATCATTAAAAACAGCCGCAACAGGGGATTAACCCTGAAGGATATTTTCAATAAACTCCCATTTTACATTAAATCAACCTACGGTGGAAACACACCGTGTGTGTTCGTGCAGATTGGCAAACACAAAATCATCCTGGACGGCGGTTCAGGAATACGAGACCTCGGTATTGATCTCATGAAGGGAGATTTCGGAAAAGGAAGCGGGCACGCTCTATTTTTCTTCAGCCACACCCACTGGGATCACATTCAGGGTCTCCCGTTCTTCATCCCGCTCTTTATTAAGGGCAATTCGTTTGAGTTTTTCTACGGTTTTGAAGATCTCGAAGAAAGGCTCCGGGGGCAATATGACCCGCGTTACTTCCCTATCGACATGGATTACATGCAGGCAGAAAAGGTATTTACAACCATACCATCCGATAGTGAGAAAGATTTTGGTGATTTCAAAGTGAAGGTATTACAGCAAAACCATCCAGGACATTCATTTGCATACCGCATAGAAGCCGGAGGCAGAGCCTTTGTCTACAGTACCGATGTTGAATTCAACGACAAGAATTACGACCAGCTCTACAAGGCAATCGATTTTTTCAAGGGCGCGGACGTCCTCACCTTCGATACCATGTACACTCTCGAAGAGGCACTGAACAAAATCGATTGGGGGCACAGTTCGACACAGATAGGCATCGATATTGCGCATCACGGTAATATCAAGAAAGTCGTATTGTTCCACTATGATCCGACCTATTCCGACGAGAGAATTCATCAGATGGTGGACATCGGCATATCCTATAAAAACAAACTCTACCCGAACAACGACATAGAAATCATACCCTCTTACGAAGGGCTCGAACTTCAGCTGTGAATTTAAATTCAGATCCCAGACCCTGTCCAAGGGTGTCCACATTACCGCGTGACAATCGAATAATTCCTCTGGTGCAAACTTCATTCACGTGTCACGGAGAAAATGCTATTAGTGCCCGTGGCACCTCTCACCGGCGGTATAAACAAATCCGGCAGACCGGAAAAACGACGGTGTAAACTTTTAGAATATGCAGCTCACCAACTCAAAACGGTGCGCTCGTCCTCCGGCGTATGTAGATCTGGTCGACCCATGCTCTGCCGGAAAGTGAAAGCAGGTATAAAACAGTGTGGGCAATATCATCCGGCCTGAGAAGTATGGTTCGGTCCAGGTCGGGACGGGCTTTCAGGGCAAGGTCTGTATCCACTGCACCCGGCTGAATCGCCGAAACGCAAATACCGTACTTCTGCGCTTCAACGGCAAGAGATTTTGTAATGCCCATAACCGCATGCTTGCTCGCCGTGTATGCTGACTGATTGGGATACCCCTTGAATCCGACAACGCTTGAAATATTGATGATATATCCCCGCCCGGCGGGAATCATGATTTTCATGGCCTGCTGGCAGCAGAGGTACAATCCTCGAGCATTTACGTTCATCATTCTGTCGAAGTCTTTCATTGAAAAGTTGACGAGCTCACCCCAGACGCCGAATGCAGCGTTGTTTATCAGGATATCAAGCCTCCCCAGGCCTTTTTTCACCCTGCTGAACAGGGACTCGATATCCTCCTCTTTGCCGATATCCGCTGTAACGGGTGTCGCTTCCCCTCCTCTGCCGGCGATCTCGCCTTCCACTTTTTTCAGAGCATCAATATGACGAGCGGCAAGCACAACATGCGCGCCTGCCTCAGCCAGAGCGAGGCTTATGCTCCGTCCTATTCCCCTGCTCGCACCGGTAACAATCGCAACACGTCCCTTCAGATCAACATCCATAGCATACTCCTTTATATAGACAAAAAATATTCCGGGCCCTGAGAATTAGACGCTTTGCCGCAGCTCGCATTATTGTACAGCTGGCTGCGGTACGTGCATATAACATACAATAGTATACTAACTTATTATTGCTCAATTGCAACAGTGTTGTATATACTATCAGTATATATCTCTGGAGGGCTAATATGAAACATCCGATCGTATTCCTCGACACTGCCGATGTCGATGAAATCCGCAAGGCGCTGTCAACCGGTATAGTCGACGGTATAGCAACCAACCCGGAAAAAATCGCCGCATCCGGGAAATCCTACCGCG
>CAZGJW010000095.1:0-11328 GCA_964525675.1 uncultured Spirochaetota bacterium | reverse complement strand
GAACAGGCTGAATATCTGATTGCAGGCGGTGTTCCGGCAGAATGTATTATCATCAGCCACATGGACAGGGTGATCGATTTCGATAAAAACATCGAGCTTGCCCGTATGGGAGTGTTTCTTGAGTATGATACCATTACACGGTTAAAGTATCACTCCGACAGCGAGGAAGTTGAACTGATCGGGCGAATGGTTGAAGAAGGTTTTGCCGGGCGAATTCTTCTTGGAATGGATACAACGAGAGACCGCATGCTTTCCTACGGCGGCAGTTTTGGGCTCGAGTATATACGGCGCAGATTTATCCCGGAATTGAAAGAATACGGGATATCTGAAGAAGATATTCAAAAATTTGTGGTCGAAAATCCGCAGAGAGCACTGTCGTTTCGTTGACGTACCGGTTGATTCTGACAGCGGGTTTTCAGCTGTATCAGGATAAATACACGAGGTGAGTTATGCTTCAAAAACTTGAAAATCCGACTTTTTACTTCATCGGTGTGGATACGAAAAAATCGGAGATAATGAAGCTCTTCCCCCTCTCGGTCGGGGAGCTCGGATTTCCCGTAAAAGGAATAAACGTGCTTGAACTCAATGCGCAGAAAGGATATGATGTAATGGCTCTTGCGTTATTCCTTTAAAAATTTTACAAAGATAGAAAGTAGCTATCGTATTTCGAGAGGCTGTTTTCAAATATGTGTATAAGCAACGGGAAAATGAGGCATTCTTTTTACGAATCCGGCGGAGGAGAGCTCAGTGGAGGTAATTCTATGGATATTCTTAAAAGAGGATGGGGGTACTGCTTATGAAGAAACGTGAAGAATTCATCGTTACATACCATCTGGCGTTTCAACTGGAATCAGTCGAAAGGTCGGTTGAGCTCCTGCTCGCCGAAATGACGAGTGGGATTCAGTACTATTCGAAAAGGGACGGTGTGCAGATGGACCGGGTTCAGGATACGCTGCCCTTTGTGGATGAATCGGTGATGGGAGAGGTGCGTTCCCTCGCGCAGATCGATGGGGATACCTATTCGGTGAAGTTTGCCTTTCCAGCTGAAAATCTAGATGTGAAACTCGGCGGTATAACCAATCTCTGGCCCATGGTCGCCGGGGAGGTTTTCAACTTTCATTTTATAAAGAGCGCTGCTCTTATAGACCTCGATCTTCCTGATTCCTTTCAAAAGTACTACAGGGGACCGGGATTTGGTATTGAAGGGGTACGGGACCTGGTGGGGGTTGAAAAAGGACCTATATTCGGGTCGATCCTCAAACCGAACCTCGGCCTTGATCCGGAGAGATCAGCTCAAACCATCGCCATTCTGGCCGAAGCGGGGTTTAACTTTATCAAGGATGACGAGATATGTGTAAATCCCTCTCTTTGCCCCCTGAAAGAGCGCGTGCAGTCTATTATAAAAGTGCTGGACGAGTACAGGCAGAAATCCGGGAGGAATGTACTGTACGCGGCAAACGTAACCTCGGACTTTTCGGTTCTGGGCAAAGCCGCGGAAATTGCCGTAACGGCAGGGGCAGGCGGACTGATGATCGACCCCTTCTGTACAGGGATGTCTGCTATGGATTATCTGAGGAGAAACTTCGATCTGCCTATCTACGCGCACAGGGTCGGGTATGGCCTTTTCTGCTCAGGCCCGAACTTCAGCATCGGATATGACGTATTCACAAAACTGTTCAGGATGCTCGGCGCGGATTTTTCTCATGTCGGCGGTATTTGGGGGAAGTCGGAGGCTTCCCGGAGAAAAACCGCCGCATATGTCGAGATTCTCAGAAAAAAATTCATTCACAGGCGGGCATGGCCCGTTGTTACGGGGATCAGTCTCGAGAATATGGCCGACTACTACGATTTTTACGGAGACGACACACTTTTCATGGAACATATAGACATCTACAGAGATGCTGAGAGCGCGGGGAATAAACTACAGTCTTTGAAAGAGAAACTGGCTGCGCCTTAAAAAGGGGAGGTATCAATGAATGACACTACAGGTGCAGGCGATCCTTCTTCGGGCACAGGTACCCGTAAGGGTACTGGTACCCTGAAGGGCATGAATACCCGTAAGGGCATGAATACCCGTAAGGGCACACGCAAAATGATGGCAGCGATCCTGCATGCCCCGGGAGATCTGCGGTATGAGAAATGGAACATACCGAAAATCGGAGACAGAGATGTTCTCCTCCGGATAAGAGCCGCCGGAAACTGCGGATCGGATCTTCACCGGATTATGGTTGACGGAACCTACTATTTTCCCTGCATTCCAGGGCACGAATTTTCAGGGGAAATCGAAGAAATAGGAAGAGATGTCCAGGAATACAGTGTTGGTGACAGGGTGACTGCAGCACCCCTTATTCCATGCATGAAGTGCGAGTGGTGTCTGCAGGGCCAGTACAACCTCTGCGAGGACTACGACTATGTCGGTTCGAGGTCGGACGGAGCCTTTGCAGAGTATATGAAGATTCCGGCGGCAAATGTGGTGAAGCTTCCGGATAACGTAGATTTTGAAGAAGGAGCCATGACCGATCCGGCTGCAGTCGCCCTCCACGCTATTCGAAGGGCGGGAGGAATTAGAACAGGAGAAACCATCGCGGTGCTGGGAGCAGGGCCGATCGGAATGCTCGCCTGCCAGTGGGCGGGGATAATGGGTGCCCGGAAGGTAATCGCGACCGATATCGTCTATGACAAGCTACGTGTTATGAAGGAGCTCGGTGTCGATGTGGTTATCAATGCACGGGAAAACGGTGTGGTTGAGAGAATAATGGATGAGACAGGGGGCATGGGAGCAGACCTGCTCATCGAAACGGCGGGCTCAGTAGAAACCCACCGCCAGACACTGCTTGCGGCCAGAAAACGGGGGAGGATTGTTCACATCGGCAGGGCGTATACCGATGTGTTGCTGCCTGATGAAATATTCACCAAAATATTTCGACGGGAGCTGAACGTCTACGGCGCAGTCAACTCGAATTTCTCGCCCCATGACAACGAGTGGAAAACGGTGCTGGGGTATATCTCTTCCGGGAAACTCAGAATGAAGCCGCTTATTTCTCACAGGCTGCCGCTTGCGGATATTTTCAATACATTCAGGAAGATGTATAAAAAAGAGATGGTGTATAATAAGATCATCTTCTCTCCATGATAGAGCAATTCTTCGGCAATGTCCCTGCAGGACTTAGCCCCTGAAGGACTATGTCTATGCAGGAGAGATCAACAGGGAGGTAAAGAATGCAGGCCGCGGTTTTGACCGATATACAGAAGGTTGAGGTGAAGGACGTCCCCGAGCCCAGGATGCCGGAAGGTGGCCTCCTCATCGAGGTTGCTACATGCGCAATCTGTGGGACTGATGTAAAAATGTACAGGCACGGGTATGCAGCTGTCCGGCTGCCGCTTATTCCCGGGCATGAGCTGGCAGGCACAATCGTTCAATCCGGCGCGGCTGAAGCTGGGTATGCGGTTGGAAATCGGGTGACGGTCAATCCCAATATACCATGCGGCGTATGTTACTACTGCAGGCGTGGTCTTCAGACAGCATGTGATAATTTATATATTACCGGGGTGCACAGAAACGGCGGATTTGCCTGTTTAGTGACGATCCCCGCTCGGGCTGTAGAGCAGGGCTGTGTTTTTCATATCCCGGAAAACGTTACCTTTGAAGAGGCTGCACTCATCGATCCGGCTTCATGCGCGGTGAATGCGGCTGAACTTTCCGGTGTGGAGCCGGGCGACACGGTTGCGGTTATCGGAGCGGGCCCTGCCGGCTGCCTTAATGTTGAGGTATGCAGGGCAGTCGGAGCCTCGAAAATTGTTCTTGTTCAGCGTTCCCCTCAGAGGCTGGAAAATGCCGGATTTACCGGCGCCGACATATATGTGAACTCCTCTCTGGAAGATCCGGTCGAAAGAATCCTTGCTGAAACGGGAGGTAGGGGCGCTGATGCGGTGATTGTTGCCTGTGCTTCAAGAGAAGCCCAGGAAGCGGCAGTAAGAATGGTGGCGAAAAGGGGGAACGTCAATTACTTCGGCGGTTTGCCGAAGACGGGCAAAGAGGGTGCGGCAAGTCCGTTCATACAGTTCGATTCCAATCTTATTCACTACAAGGAGTCCAGTGTCACCGGTACACACGGCGGATCAAACCGTCATTGTGAGATTGCTCTTGATATGATCTCTTCCGGCAGAATAAGAGCCAAAGAGTACATCAGCTTTCGATTCGACCTTTCTCACTTTCCGGAAGCTCTGAAAACGGCTGAGGATAAAAAAGGCCTCAAGGTGTTTGTCAATCCTGATTCCTTCTAGTATCATTATACTCTGATTACAGCAGTTCCCAAAGGGCAGACCCGCTGAACAGTCCTGGGGAGTGAGAGAGCAGGCGTATGAAAGTGCTACTTGTCCGACACGGGCATACAGACTGGAATGAGGAGGGAGTGTTCAGGGGGAGAATCGATATAGGGCTGAATCCTAAAGGCAGAAAGCAGGCAGACATCATAGGGAGAAGGTTACGAAATGTGCGCCTTGACGGCCTATATTCGAGTCCCCTTTCACGCGCGGTCGAAACTGCAAAACGAATCGCCTCGTTCCACAGCGAGGAAGTGCAGCTCTGTGATGAGCTCATCGATATTGATTTTGGCCGGTGGCAGGGGTTAAAACTGGCGGATGTCCGAACACGGTATCCCGAGGTATACCGGGTTTGGAAGACTGCCCCACAAAGGGTAAAGATCCCGGAGGCTGAAACACTTGAAGATGTGCGGGTGCGTCTTCTGGCCGGACTGAAAAAAATCCTTCATATCCATCCCGACGGCACTGTTGTGCTCGTGTCTCACGGATTGACGAATAAAGTGCTCATATGCGCAATACTCGGTATGGATAATTCTCATTTCTGGAAGGTGAAGCAGGATAACGGTGCAATCAATATTTTTAAGTATACTGAACACGGCTCGAAGCTTTTTTTAATGAACGACACCTCACATCTACATACAATAGGCGAGGTAATAGAAAGTATGAGGTATTTAGAAAATCCACTCGGGTGAGAACCGGTTGATACTTCTACCGTGAAGCGGCATTCTTCGGACGCAAAACGTCCTGCTGATTATTTTTTGCAGAGTTGCCGGTATGCACCTGAGCGGACATCATGAATCAAGCGGAGGATTGAATATATGGCGAAGATACACCTTGGAGTAAACAATTGCTTTGCGATAGGCCGGTTTCCCGAACCTGAGGAATGGCTTCGAGTTATTAAAGATAATCTGGGACTTGGACATGTACAGTTTTCATTCGATCTTCTTGATCCAGTAATTATCGAGGATGAGATATTTACGAGCAAGTGCAGGCATATTAAAAATCTCGCGGATGAGATGGGCGTTTCTATCGATACCGGGACAACCGGCGAAGTCGTTCACAAGTTCAACTTCCTCATGGACCCTGATCCTGCGCTCAGGCGGTGCTATGTCCGCTGGTATGAGAAGATGATACGGGCGGGCAGCCTTCTTGGTGTCGAGGGTTCCGGGGTGTACATGGGAACGCTGAGCCGAAAAGATCAGGAGAACACCGAAAGACGGGAGTATATCACCGATGTTCTGATCGAGGAGATCGTACATCTTACCTCGGTATCTGAAGAAGTGGGGCAGAAGTACTTCCTCTGGGAACCGATGTCGATTCCGCGTGAGTTCCCCTGCACAATAGACGGGACAAAAGAGATACTGGAACGCGCCAACCGCAAATCACGGGTTCCGGTAAGACTGTGCCTTGACGTCGGCCATGGATATATCCATTCGGGTGATCCGCGTGACAGCGATTGCTATTCGTGGCTTCAGGAGTTGGCCCACCTCTCTCCCACAATTCACATGCAGCAGACGGACGGTAAGGGGAGCAGGCACTGGCCTTTTACCGAAGAGTACAACAAGATAGGTGTTGTAATACCGGAGAAGGTCTTCGAATCCATCGAGAAGGCGGGCTCTAAAAAGGCAATCATAGTGTTCGAATTCTTCTATTCAGCCCATGCAATACCTGATGAGGGTGCATTGGACAACCTGAAGGCGAGCGTTGAATACTGGCAGAAGGCGCTGCAGAGGGTGTATGGGTAAATTGATAAAAGAATATCGCCGGGTCATGCTGGTTTTATCCTATCTCTGCATGCTCAGTTTTGCCTTTACGCTGCAATCCGTACCTCCTGTTCTTCCCCTGATCATTAAGGGATTGAAATTGTCCCACACACAGGCAGGACTTCTTATGGGAATTTATGCGCTTCCTGCAATATTTTTGTCGATCCCGGCAGGAATGCTGTCCGACCGCCTGGGACCTTTTAAAATAGGCATTGCATCTTTGTTCCTCATTATTGCAGGGAATGCAGTTTTCGCCGTGAGCAATACATTTCTGCTCGCCTCTGTCGGAAGAGCTGTTGCAGTCCTGGGTGCTGCAATTATTGTAATTATAGCTGCGCACATGCTCTCACAGTGGTACGGGGGTCATGGAATAGGAACGGCAATGGGCATTTTCAACACTGCGATGCCCGTTGGAACGATAATTTGTTTTACCGTCTTCGGCAGGCTGGGTGAAACTCTGGGCTGGCGGGTTATTGATTTCAATAGCAATTACATTCGTTGCAGGGGTAGATCATGTCCTCTTTCCTATGATTCTCATGGCAGTGCCGGTTGCGCTGGTTCCGGCTCCGGTTTTTTCCTTTCCGTCCAGAATACTGAATCAAAGGAGTCTGGGATTGGGTTTCGGCGTTCTCAACATGGCTTCCAGTCTCGGTATGTTTCTTGGCCCATCTGCTGCAGGTATGGTGAGAGATACGACCGGTTCCTATGCAAAAAGTTTTTTATTTCTGGCTGCACTCGCTCTGCTCGTGACGGTCACGGCATGGATTTTAAGAGTCAGGGTCAAGCGGGGGATCGGATAATAGCTGAGCATTTATTTATCGTGTCTGTCTGTTGAAGTAAAAGTGAAAAAATCAATAAAAATAGGTAAGTAAACTTGTCAATCTTAGAAGTTGAAAATTATCACTTACCTAATGGTTTTTACCTAAAGTATGTAATATTACGGCAATGTAGTATAATATAGTCATTTGTATTCGAAATTCTGGTACAAAATGCCAGAATTCTAATGGATAAAACCATATATAGAAACACATAAAAAAGAGAAGTTGCATTATTGCGGTTGACGTGTTAAGAAGCTGATATTTATTTGAATACAACAGTAATCAATATACAATAGGATTGTAAAAATCAAGCCGTAGTGGAAAACAAATGAATACGAAACAGCTTAAACTGTTTTTACTGGTTGCCGATTTGAAGAGTTTTTCGAAGGCAGCCGAACTCGAAGCGCTAACCCAGCCGGCGGTTACCCAGCAGATATCGAGGCTCGAACGGGAAGTGGGCACACTGCTCTTCCGGAGGAGACGAAAGCGTATTGAATTGACGGCAAAGGGGAAGCTCTTTCAAAAATTTGCCCAGAATGTGCTCAAGATGGTGGACAATATCGAAAAAGAGTTCAAGGTGATGGATACCGATGATGCAAGTATTTTACGGATCGGGTCGAGCCACATCCCGGTGGCGAATATCCTTCATCAGAAGATCGCGGAGTTCAAGATCAAGTATCCGAACTCCTACATCATTTACGAGCTGAACGACACGGAAAATATTATCGACATGGTTAAAAACGGTATAATCGACATAGGCTTTGTCGGCGCCAGATTGGATGATGGCCTGGAGTATAGAAGTTTTCTCGGGGATGAGCTGCTGCTTGTGGTGCACAAGGGCTTCGACATACCTGCTGCGCTTACCCTGGCCGGGTTAAAAAAGATACCCCTTGTTCTCAACCAGAAAGAGGCGGGGGTCCGAAAGTTTTTGGAGAACCGGCTGAAAAACTACAATATATCTTTTTCTGATTTGAACATCATTTCAGAGATAGGTCTTCCGGAGGCATCGCTGAATGTCGTGCGGGCAGGAATCGGCGGCGCGTTTATCCCGTCAATTATGTTTAATAACATTGATAACAGGGAAGATTTGAAGGTTATCAAGATAAAGAATTTCGATGCATCGCGAAATTACTACGCGGTATCGAAAAATGACGGTGCCCTGACGGACGTTGCAAAGAATTTCCTCGATTTTTTTATTTCATGAGCCGATAGTATCAATATTAATAAGCGTGTCAAATTTGAAGATCCATTGTTCCAGGTTCAGCGTTAAATTTTACCATGTACTTGCAATTCTCACTGCTGACCAGTATTTTCCGATATTCAAAGGGAATATTTTCAATTGTATAGGTTATTCGATTAATAACAAGGGCGACTTTGTTTATCGGCACCTTAAGTCTTAATGCTTCAAACTCATCAAGCCGGGTAGGCTCGAAGGTCTCTTCAAGCCCAGTTATTTTCAAATGATATTTTTCACTCATAATGTCATAGAGGGGCACACTTTCCAACTCACTTTTTTTAATTTTGTGTAAATCCGGAAAAAACCTCTCTGTTAAATAGGTGGTTTCCAGAGTCATGGGTATTCCATCAAATATTTTAATCCCAATTATTTTGTACACTTTTTCAGCCATTTTCAGTTTCAGCATATTTGCAATACTGGGGTTTGGTTCAATTATTTCATTTTGCAAGATTTTAGAAAAAGGCTTTATCCCTTTTCCAGTGATATCCTGGTCGGTACTGTGAAATATATTTAACCGTTCCTTTGATTTTGGCTCTGCAACAAAGGTTCCCTTGCCCTGTTTTCTATGTAAAAAGTCCTGTTGTACCAGCTGAGACAGTGCCTGCCTGACAGTGCCGCGGCTTACATTGTACTTTTTACAAAGCTCCGACTCGGAAGGAATAAGAGAATGAGGCCCCCATACTCCGCTTTCGATATTGTTTTTTATTTCCTCAGCAAGCTGATGGTAGAGAGGAATTATGGAATTTTCGTCTAATAACATATCTATATTATTATCCATTTGTTTAAATTATCCAATTATTATTATTTAACTGTGTTATCATGTTCATAAATTAACTATATCCTTCCTTCATGCATGTGTCTTTAATTTTTTCAAGTAAAATTACGAAACTTGATCAAAAATCTAAATATATATATATACAGATTATTTTATATAATTGTATATACTGTCAAGAAAAAATACAACAATCTTTTATGAAATTATTTTTTATTGCTATTTCCGTTTTGAAAAGCTGAAAACCAATTAAAATATACTGGTTTGGTGAAAAACAATTTTTACACAGGCAATGATCAAGTTTCAGAAAGAATAATAACTGTAACCACTCTGTATATATGTATTATGGTATTAAAAAATCATTAATTTTTGTAAAATTCTACAGGAAAGACATAATTTTAAAAATAATGCTTGACTTCATAGTCGATGTATATATAATTAATTTATGAATAACTTGTATAGACATCTTAATTTATATATATATATATTTTTAAAGTTAATTGCTTTATATAGGCAAGTGAACTTCCAAACTTAAAACGTTCAAATTGACACTTTCTTAATGGTTTTTACCTGTAGAATGTAATATAGGTAATTGTAACATTATAAGTCATTTGATCATAAAAATTCTGGTAAAAAAAAAGAGAATTTTATATGGATAAAACCATACTTGAAAACCGGTGTATACTGCCGAAAATAACAAATCAAATATAATTAATAAAATATTCAAAATCAAGGGTATGTCGCCCGGAGGTCAAAGTAAAAGTATCAAAAAGCCACTTTGAAAAGATACTTACAAAGCAATTCTGGGAAAATTAGAAGCAGTTCATTTATTTTATTTTACTTGTTTATAAAAAATAAAACTTGAAGGAGAGAAAAATGGCAAAACAAGGTGAAGTGAGATGTGTTTATTTGATGCAACTGGATGAAGTGAGGTACGACCATATATCCGTATACGGATATCATAGAAAACAGAAGAACATCGAAAGTATTGCAAAAGACGGAACCGCTTTTAAACAGCTCATAGCGGGGAGCTCTTATACGGGAGCTGCAACACCGGTTATTCATTCCGGAATGATCGGTCCTCATACAGGCGTTCGGGATCCCTTCCATGTTATGACCGTACCCAGGCTTCAGGAATACTTAAAAAAAGCAGGCTTCGTTACACAGGGTTGTATGAGCCAGAGTGTTGCAGGGTCCGGGATAGGTATGAATGTGGGCTTCGATACTTTTATTGAACCAACCGATCCGAATGCTCCCGATACATGGGGTGATGGCGTTGAACATTGGAGAGCATTGGGAGTTAATGTAGATGACCGTTTTCGAGCAAAGCCTGTTGGGAAACGGTATGTTGATGAGAATCTTGAATTTATTAAAAAAAATAAAGATAAAAAATTCTACCTGTACAATCAATTCTATGAAACGCACACCGGTTCAGAGCATTATCTCGTAGAGTCGGGAAGGATAAAAGAAGGAGTAATGCCGGAAAATGCTTACTATGACGCAAAGATAAAGCTTGTGGATGAAGAAGTAATCGGGAGTGTTATTGAAGCATTAAAGACGTATGGTCTATACGATGATGCATTAATAATTGTTACATCAGATCACGGAACAACCTTAAGACAGGAGTGCTGGCCTCTTGGCGATTATATTTATGACCCTGTCGATGTAGGCGATTTAGCCAATACACACTCCAGCCTGTACGATGTTGACCTCAGGGTCCCATTTATTATAAAAGCTCCGAATCTTCCATCGAATGCAATTGGCAAGGTACTCGATGGCCAGGTGAGGTCGATAGATATTACTCCGACGGTTCTCGACATGGTAGGGTTTCCGAAAGAAGATATTAATCCCGCTATGGATGGAGTGAGCCTGGTTAAAAGTATGAAAAATGAAAGAGGCCACGGGAAAAGAGCCTATGCAGAAACTGTATGGGCCCAATACGGTATGGGTGCACGGCAGTGTCTGAGAGAGGAAAACTGGAAATATATACGGTACCACTCTTCAATGTTTGAAGAATTTTTCGATCTCCAGAAGGATCCGAGGGAGCAGATTAATCTAATGGAGAGGTTGGTATATCATGCGCCAAAATGGCTGAGGCAGCTTCGCGAAGAGCTTAACGATAATCTAAGGGCTGAGCCTAAAGGTATTATCCGTGCTGAGATGCCTGAAGATGAGAAAAAAGCAATTGAGGAACGTCTGCGGAGATTGGGTTATGTAACTGAATAACTTTTTTGCTTTTTTTCATAATGGTGTTGGTTTTAGCAGCTGGTTGATGAGTTGTTCTCTTCGATTAATTAAGAAGAGAACAACTCTGTATCATAAGACTAAGAACGATGAATTTTTGCTATGAAACGAGTACTATTAAATGGTCATAACACATATTTAAGAAGGGGTACAGGATGTTATTCAAAGGCC
>CAZGJW010000094.1:0-11576 GCA_964525675.1 uncultured Spirochaetota bacterium | reverse complement strand
CCTACTCATAATTCATTAATATGAATTAAATTATCTATACGTGCGTCAGAACTGAAAGAAATGGACGAATTTAAGATCTTTATTTTCTTTTTAAGGTGAGGAACTAATTATGGCTATAAGCAATCATGAGCGAATCGGAAAAGCGCTCGAGCTTATGCGAAACGGCCTCGTGTATTTCATTGAGCGTGAAATGAAGGCGGTGTACGGCGATAAATGGGAGTCCATATGCAAGGAAAGCATTCCCCCGGACTGGAAGAATGTGAAAAAGAGCGACAAGCTGTACCTCGACGCCCATCTCATATTAACAGTTCTCTGGCACCAGTGGAACAATGTGTTCAAAAAAACCCTTGGCCAGACAGAGAGGACGTATGTAAGTGAGCTTCGTGATGTTAGAAACCGCTGGGCACACCAGGAAGCCTTTTCATACGACGATACCTACAGGGCGCTCGATACAATTCACCGTCTTCTGCTTGCAGTCTCTGCAACGGAGGCTGAACAGGTGTGGAAGATGGGGCAGGAGACGATGCGGGTGCGCATCGATGAAATGAGGCGAAATGAAACGAGGAAAAAAAGTGCAGCCCCAATCGAAAGTGTCGCGATGGAGGGGCTGAAGCCGTGGCGTGAAATCGTCACACCGCATCCCGATGTTGCAACAGGCCGGTACCAGCAGGCTGAGTTTGCGGCGAACCTCGAACAGGTGAGAGCGGGGCAGGCTTCCTCCGAATACGGCGATCCGAAAGATTTTTTCAGCAGAACCTATCTAACCGTCGGATTAACGGATCTTTTAAAAGATGCAATTCTACGCCTGGCTAATAAGGGAGGTGCGCCCGTCATAGAACTGCAGACAAACTTCGGCGGCGGGAAAACACACTCGATGATTGCGCTCTATCATCTTTTTTCCGGCATTCCTGCAAATGAGCTTTCAGGTATTGAAAGCCTGATACGAAAAAGCGATATTCAAAAAGTGCCAAAGGCAAAAAGAGCTGTACTGGTGGGGTTTGCTTTGAATCCGGGACAGCCGCATACAAAGCGGGACGGGACCATCATACATACATTATGGGGCGAGCTGGCCTGGCAGCTCGGTGAAAAAGAAGGATATGCTCTTATTGCAAAAAATGATAATAACGGAACAAGCCCTGATTCCCGGCTTCTGGGTGAGCTTTTTACACGGTATTCACCCTGCCTGATACTCATTGATGAATGGGTTGCCAATATTCGCCAGACCTACGACAAGACTGATCTCCCGGGAGGGAGTTTTGATGCAAATATGACATTTGCCCAGGCAATAACAGAAGCGGCCCGGGCAACTCCTTCCACGCTTCTCGTAGCAAGCCTTCCAGCATCAGACATCGAAATCGGTGGTGAGGGAGGAAGGGAAGCGCTTAAAAGACTGCAGCATACATTCGGGCGTATGGAGTCGGCATGGCGCCCCGCAAGTGCCGAGGAGAGTTTTGAAATTGTACGCCGGCGTCTTTTCGAGTCCATAACAGACCCAAAGGATTTTGCTGCACGGGACGCTATAATTAAGGCTTTCAGCGATCTATATCGTAAATCGAGCGGCGAGGTGCCTTCGGAATGCGGTGAATTGGAGTATGCACGGGTGCTTGAAAAAGCGTACCCAATTCATCCCGAACTTTTCCTGCGGTTGTACGAAGACTGGGGGAGCCTGGAACGGTTTCAGAGAACGCGTGGTGTTTTACGCCTTATGGCTGTGATAATCGCGGAGCTCTGGGAAAGAAACGATACAAGTCTGATGATCATGCCTGCTTCGGTTCCGATGGATGCGCCTCAGGTGCAGTCGGAAATGACTCGTTATCTTGAGGATAACTGGCGTCCTGTAATGGAAAAGGATGTAGACGGGCCTGATGCCCTTCCTTTAAAGCTTGACAGAGAACTCCCTGCATTGGGCCGCTATTCTGCGACCCGCCGGGTTTCACGCACGATATTCATGGGCTCGGCTCCGCTAGCTGGAGCGAAAAACCCCGGCCTGGATGACAGCAGGATCAAACTGGGGTGTGTTCAGCCTGGTGAGACTGTTGCCACCTTTGGTGATGCCTTGCGAAGGCTTACCGATCAGGCGACCTTTTTATATGTCGATGGGAAGCGGTACTGGTACTCCACCCAGCCGAGTGTCACCCGTCTCGCCCAGGACAGGGCGTTTCAAATTGATATTGATGCTGTATGGGAAGAATGCAAAAAGCGCCTGCGTGCGGACAGAAATCGAGGAGAGTTTGCAGCAGTCCATGCGGTGCCGCAATCAAGCGCCGATATTCCCGACGAAATGGAGGCACGCCTGGTGGTATTACCGCCTGAAAAGCCGTATTCAAATAAAACCTCTGAAAGCGAGGCGCTAATAACGGCACAGGATATTTTCAATAACCGGGGTAACAGTCCACGGCTCTATCGTAATATGCTGGTATTTCTCGCGGCTGACAACTCACGGCTCGGTGAGCTGGAACAGGCGATCCGGCAGTATCTCGCCTGGAAATCCATCTGTGAAGAGCATGAAAAGCTCAATCTCGATGCATTTCAAAGCAACCAGGCGAAGACGAAGTATGAACAGGCTGAGGACACGGTAAAAAGCAGGATAAACGAAACGTATGTCTGGCTTCTCGTTGGTTCGCAATCAGACCCAGGGGCAGAGGTTGAGTGGCACAAAACACGTTTGCAGGGTCAGGAGCAGCCTGCAGTCCGGGCGAGCCGCAAACTGATAAATGACGAAGATTTTATAATTAAATATTCTGCCGCGCGGCTGAGAATGGACCTGGACAAGTATTTGTGGAAAGAGGTCGATCATCTGGGTATAAAAAAGTTATGGGAATATTACGCAATGTACCCCTATTTATCCCGATTGAAGGACAGCCAGGTGTTACTGACTGCAATACAGGAAGGGGTAAGCAACATGGATCTTGCAGGCAATTTTGCCTATGCAGAGGGTTGGGATGAACAAAGTAAAAAGTATATGAATCTGAAAGCACGTGAAAACTGCTCGGTGTTGATGGACAGCCGTAGTGTACTGGTAAAACCGGAAGCCGCGCAGATACAGATTGATGCTGAAAAAGAAAAAACTGAAGCCCCCCGGGGAAAACCGCCTGAAGGTGGTGGAGGTGAGGGCCCTGGTTTTGAACCACCCGGTAATGAGCCTGCTGAAAAACTTCTTCGAAGGTTTCATGGGTCGGTCAGGCTTGATTTTGCGCGCATGGGAAGGGATGCCGGTCAAATAGCAGAGGAAGTTATTCAGCACCTTTCGACACTTTCAGGCTCCGAGCTGGATATCACTCTGGAAATACAGGCACGCATTCCTGGAGGAGTGCCGGAGAATGTCATACGGATTATAACCGAGAATTGCAATACCCTGCACTTTGATTAGCATGAGTTTGAAGAATACTGAAATAACCTCTTGATAACTTCTATTTCCATTCCGTAACCCCGGTTATGATAATTTAAATAGCATCGTGACCTTCCTTTCTCTTGCAAGGCTCCTTCGTTTAATTCCTTATCGGTTAAATAATTAAATATTAAAACATTGTGACTGGCCGTGTAATTCTGGCATGCGTTTTGAAGTGATATTAATTCAACACATGATCAAGGAGGACTGAAAATGAAGGTTATTTCTATTGCAACGCTAATTTCTACTAGGGGTTAAGCATTCCCAATGCCCTCTATACCAGATAGCCCCTTTTGAATTTAACCATTGATCTATTATTGTAGATTTTTTTTTTACGACCGACTATTATGCTTGTTACTATTCCAAAAATATCCCGTGTTACGTCAGGGTGATTAATTATTTCATAGATTAGCAATGGACACAAATAATTCATTGAGGATATGCAGTGGGAGATCGTATCCCGCGCTAAAAGGAGAAAGATCGGCTGCATGGCGGATCTGGTAGAGGCTATCGAGAAGAACAAAGGGCCCTTCCATCTTCTTGAAATGGAGAACGGTGACCAGATCGTCTTGAACAGAAAAGAGGCTACGAGGGCAACATGTCGAATACTTCGCCAGTACCGGGTGAAACATGACAGATCGGATGATCTGCAAAGAAATCGATAAATGTGGATGCTTTGACGGGTTACATTACTTTTCGATCTGGTAGTAAGGCCGTATATCGGTATCTTCAGCCGTGGAAATGGCGACGAGCAGGCCGTGTTTCATCTTGTAGAGATAGAGCTCGCGGATGGGAAGACCGTCGGAGGGGGATGTGTACAAAGCACGTATGTAGAAGGAGCCGCCGAACGTTTCGCCGTCGGACGTTTCGCCGGATTGCGGGAGCACTTCCTGCACCTGAAATGGAAATGTCTTTACTTCTTTCTCACCTGTTCTGGTATTAAACAGGATCACCTCGTGCCGGTCCTTCTTCTGATAGTAAAGAAACCGGTCATCCGGGCTTGCTGCGATCAGGTGTACGGGGCCGTCTTCACGGGTGAGCTCCGAGAGTGCCTGCCCCGGTTTTTTATGCCTGATCTGAAAGATTCTATTTTCTTTCGCGATGTAAAAGGTGAAGTTCGATATCATGCTGGTTGTATTATCCGTATTGAAGGAGAGAAAGTACATGATATCACCCGAGGGGAGGTTGACGATGCGGACAGACTCCTTTTCAATAATTACCGCTGTGCTTCCGTCTTCAGAGAAAAGAGGCCTGCCGATAAATCCCCGGGAAAGTTCTATTTTTTCGTTGTTGTTTTCCCTGAACAGCGAGAGTCTCCCCTCCTTTGCGTAGAGGACGGTTTTGCCGTTCGGTGCTTTTACAGCAAAGTCGATGCCCCGGTCGATTACCACATCCTCCCGGGATATCCACCGGACTACCCCGAGGGTGAGAAGCCCGTCGATCATATCCGTGTAAAAAACACTCCCGTCCCTGAAAAACCCCACATCACGAAAATCATGCCCGTTAAAAATCCTCCTGATCCGCGCCTCGCTGTTTGAAATGAGGTACAGGGCCTGCTTGTCCTTTCCCCTTTTTTCCACCGAAACAACGAGGTTGTTGTCATAATGGATTGCGGTGTCGAGAAAGTAGCCGCCGGTGTCGAACCGCAGCCGTGTGCTGTATCCGGTGTCCACGTTTCTCGTAACCAGAAAATCGTTTCCCTCGATCAACGAGTGGTAATTGATCGTCGATCGGTCCCTGGAAACAACGGGTAAAAGGTAAATCTTTTCCTGTGGTTTTTGTAAAAGAGTTATCTTCTCGGTCGCCGGGTCGTACAGATGTATCTCATACGTTCTGAGAACCGCTTCGAGTGTGGGGTTTTTATACCGGACAAAGAGGAGTTTGCCGCTGTTCATCGTCTGCCAACGGTAGCAGAGGTCGTACATTTCTCCGGCAAATAAATTGATGACAGAAAAACACATAACAGCTATAATGATAACCGTAAAAAGGAGGGCCCTGACAGGAGGCCGCACTGTACGTCTTGCTGTCGAATATTCGGTGGTTATCCGGCTGTTCGTGTAGGGTGGAGCGGCGTGCTTTCGTGCCTCGAATTTTTCGGGACACGCCTTTAGGAAATGATATTTTAAGAAGAATAGCATCTCAGCTAGTAGTATACTATACTATATATATCTGTGTCGAGTGGTAAATGAAAGGTAATGGAGCCGGATCTTAACGCCATACGAATCGTTCTCGTGGAGCCGCAGGGTTCATTCAACATCGGAAGTGTCGCCCGAATAATGAAGAATATGGGGCTCAGCACGCTTGCACTTGTGCGGCCGGTTGATTTTCGAACCGACGAAGCGTACCGGGCGGCTGTCGGTGCGAAAGAGATACTCGAAAAGGCGCATGTTTATGGCAGCCTGCAGGAGGCTATTCGAGACAGCAATCTTGTTGTTGGCACGACCCGTCGGAGCGGGAAACTGCGGCGGGTGTGCTGCAATGTCGAAGAGCTTCCGGAGAGGATATTTCAGACAAGTGGCACTGTGTCGATACTGTTCGGCAGGGAAAAAAGCGGACTGACGAATCCAGAGGCAGATATATGCAATATGCTTGTGAGCATTCCGGCTGATAAAAACTTCCCTTCACTCAATCTCTCACATGCAGTTGCGGTTGTCTGCTATACACTTTTTACAAGTGCGGTTGTATACCGTCTTCCCTATATCTCGAAACCTGCTGCTAATGCAGAAATAGAGGGTCTTCTGGATTATGTATATACGGTCTTTGCAGATATCGGGTTTTTTTCAAAAGGCGCGCCGAACTATGTAATTTCTCTCTTCAGAAAGATATTCGGCAGAGCGCTTTTGAGTGAGGAAGAGGTTCAAAACCTCACTTTTATTTTTCACAGACTCCACGGGCTTACAAAGGAAAAGAGCAATACCCGGCAGAATATTTAAAAAAACAAAATACGAAAAAATGCAAACTGTTAAAAAGGCATTTCGAACAATCCTTCTCATTTTTGTTGTATGGATTTGCTATGCGCTTCTACCTGTACAAAACTTTATCGAGCAGGCGTATGCCGAAAAGGAGGAGTATTATACCTCGAGTGAAGAGTTTTTACCGCTTGGTGCAGAACTCGGGAATGAAGGGGAGGGTATAGACCTTTCCTTCCTTGAAGATGATAGCCTGATTCACAGCGCAGGACTTGCCGGCATAAAGTTCCTCAAGGATGAGCGGCGTTTTGTTTTCTCTATAAAAGCGCAGAATCCCGGTGAGCTCGAGGGAAAACAGCTGAAGTACGATCTCATTTTGCTTAACTTTCCGCCGAGAGTAGTGCTCACTCTCTACGGCGTAACGACCGATGAAAAGATATTTCGGTTTTTCAAGAATCTGGATGTACGGGGAATCGTGCGAAACCCGTTCGCGGACCGGTATTTTTCCGAATACGTGCTGTTCTTTGAAGATTGGATTACAGCGACCGGGTCTTACGACAGCGAGGGTGCCAGGCTCATGCTCGATTATTCCTTTACCCGGCCTGAGTACACCCATGGCTTCGGTATCAGAATTGCCGATACAAAAATCGATCCGCTCAACCACATCATAGAGATAAAAGCAGAACTTTCAAAGTACGGCCTCGAGAATCATCTACTCATTGCCTCTGACGAAGAAACGGTTGTACTTGAATCACCCTTTTTCAAAACGAGGGACGAAGCCATTCAATATATGGAAAAACTCGAAGGTTTCGGTTATAATGGCAAACTCGCGCTCAGGGGATACCAGAGCTTCCCGAAGCCCCATAGATTCGATGTTGTTTCTGAGGTCGTTATCACCGGCGAGGATGATGTTGCGCTCAGGAACATCGTTTATAGCGAGCTTACTCCCGGCAAGATATATCCTCTGGACTATTCTGAAATTCATCTCATCACGAAGGAACTATTCAGCCCAACGGTACAGAACGATGAGAGTGCAATCGCCGAGTATTACTACAAACTTAGTGAGATCTATATGAACTACGAGACGGATGAAAAAAAAGAAAAGAACATGGCATATGCTGCAGCGGAGAAGCTCCTCGAGATAATATATTTCAAATACCCAAAATCAGATAAGGCTGATGATGCACTCTGGGAAACTGCCAACATCATACGAGAATTCGGTGTTGCTGATGTTCTGAGCGAGAAGGAGTGCTACCGGAAGATTATCAATGAGTATCACGATAGTATATTCGTCGATGAATCGAAAAATCGTCTGAAAAATTTTAAAACCGATGCCATTAAAAGCCGCAGTTAGAGTCCAGGAAAACTTCAGAATCCGGTATAATTATTCTCTATCAGACAACTCTATCAGAAGGAATAGTTGGAAACAACGGTATAAGGAACAGTACCATGAAGCGTACCTTCCTGTTTGGCGTCATTATTTTACTGTCTTGCCACGCCCTCATGGCTCAAACCCCGCAACCTTTTTCGCGCAAAACTGAACCGATGCCGGTTATTACAGCCGACTTTCTAACGTCGTTCGAATTGCAGTACAGTGCACCTGAGGACCTCTACAGGTTTGATATACCCCTTTACGGTACTGCGGCAGTTACCTATGAACAGGATTCACTGCAGAGTGTATTCTCAGTTGAGTTTTACGATACCCTTGCTCCGGGTAATATATACATACAGGGCGGTGCCGATTACTCATACATGAAGATCGGCTACTATAGAGAAAACTGGGGCCTGGGCCGATCGGTAAGTGTGATAAACGAGCTCAATCTGCGCGACACCAGGTATCCGTCCAACATGTTCTACCGAAATTACAGGAGCCCCAACCCGCTTTTTACACTGTCGCTCGGGGATGGTGAATTTGTTTCTCAGGCTGCGGTATCTCTCAGGGAGGATGATATTGAATCTGCGGACGATGCATTGATCGGCCTGCAATTGTTTACCAAAAAGTCTGATGTCACGGTCGGTATCGGTATGATACGGTATGCGGGGTATCCGCCGCCGCTTTTTTTCCTTAAAGCCGGGATTGAGGAGGATAGAAACAGCGCCTGGTTTGAGGCGGGTTGGCACTACAATAAAGGCAGGCCCGACAGGGTCGATCTTGTTATTGGAGCGATGCAGGAGTTTGATAGAGCCTCGGTTGTCGGAGAATTCATCCTTCAGAGCGCGAATCCCCTGCTCTTTCTACAGGAGAATTTCTTTCTCGGAGAACCTCTATCCTTTACCCTCGGAGGATTTATCTACCTGCCTACGTTCAGCTCGGCGCTCAATGTGTATTTTACTGTTGCCTTTGCCGAGAGTGCCTCGCTGGATTTAGGGACCTTTCTCTTTTTCGGAAAAGAGGGGAGTTTTTTTTCGCGGTACAGCGGAGATAATAATAATAATTCCGTGTATCTGCGGCTTCATTTTGCTGTAGCACCACCTGATAAGAAATGACCGTGCAGTGTGAGGGAGTGTGTTATTCGGACGCTTTACATCAGGGTGCTGCCACTGGTGCAAGAGCCGGGATTTGTCCGGTTGAATGGTGTGTACCGATAGAACTTTTCTTAAAAAATTGCTCTTAGGCAGGAAAACTGAAAAAGACAGTTGCGCCCCTGTTGGGCATGCTTTCGATTCTGATTTTGCCGTCATAGAATTTGACAATTTTTTTAACGATGTACAGGCCTGTTCCGGTGCACATTGATTTCTTGCCGCATGTTGTAAAAAATATGGTGAATACCCTGTTGATGATTTCGCCGCTGATACCGATTCCCTCGTCCCGGACTAAATATTCTCCGTTATTAAAGCCGATGAAAATCGTGGATTTTTCTCGGGAAAACTTTATTGCATTGCTGAGAAGCTCTGATAGAATGTGATGCAGATGCTCCCTGTCTGCAAGCGCGGGCGGCATATCCTTCTCCACTTCCACAGAGATGTTTTTTTTATGAAAAAGGTTGCCGAGCGAGTTGATCACATCCCTGCATACCTCCTCAATCTTAACCGGTTCGGCCTTACCCTTTTTTAGTCGTGAAATAAAAACCAGATCATTGATCATTTTTTCCAGGAGGCGCGCATTTTCGGCAATCCTGTCTGAATAATGGCCGATATTGGAGCGTATGTGGACTTTTTTGATTGTGCGCTCCATATACTCGAGCTCCTCCTGTAAAAGAGATGAGAATCCGAGGATGGCGGTAATGGGCGCTTTCATGTAGTGCGACACTGCGTGGGTGAAGCTCTGAAGATCGACGCCTAAATCACCGTTTTCTGGTGAGATTTCAGAGAGTTTTTTTCCAGTGAGACCTTTTTTTTCAGGGAACCTTCTATCCACCTGATTGTCCCCGTCTGCTGTCAGTTATCGAATCGAGTCCTTCCGGGTACGGAAGTATATATTTCACAGGCTGCACTTCGCCGTTTTTTCTGATAACCTTTTCGACGTACTTGCTCTTCAGAATAGAATGTTCGATGAGTATGTCGTTTTCGATTATAGTTCCGAAAATGTAGGTGATACCTTTTATCAAAACGTTGTTGCCGATAACAACCGGTTCTTCACTGCTGCCGGTAATCCTGACGCCGGTTTCTATATGCACATTGGAGCCGATCCTCACGCTCCCCTTGATCACGTTCCCCCTGAGAATAACGCTGTCATCACCGATTTCGACAACCTGGCCGGGAAAGTTGGAAATGCTCACATTCTCGCCGATGGTTACGTTCCTCCCGATCCTGACGATGCCGCGCAGTATAACGTTTCGTTCCACCGTCAGCCCTCTGTTTATTGCAACTCCTTCATCGATGTATGCGCCTTTTCCGATGCGCATGTTAAGAGTGGGGTGACTTTTGTCCATTTCAAGGATTTTGTTGACAACCTCACCCGCGATGAAAAAATCCTCCGGATCATCGATGGTAATAATGTCTTTCAGCTTTTCATATACCATGGCTCTGAATGTGGCACCCATCTTTTTGAGCACGCTCTTCACATTGAACGATACAACGAGATCGCTGTTCTCGACTTTTGAAGAACATACCTTCAGGCCGTCATCGTTATAGATTTTGATGAGGTCGGTAATATATATCTCTCCCTGAACATTGTCGGATTGTATTGTGTCGATAAGTCGTTTCAGATTGCCTGCGGTAAATGCGTACACACCGACGTTGAATTCCCTGATAGCAAGCAGTTCCTCGCGGGTACAGGTCTCTTTCTTCCTGCGGTAGCGTACCGAATAACTGCTTCCGGGGTCCATTGCGAGAATATCACGGTGTTCCTTGATCTCGATTATCTGATCGCCGTTCTGTTTGGATTTGACGATCCTTCCGTAGTAGTTCTCGGAGATGTCACCCTTGAAAAAACCTGTCATAACGATCATATCACAGCCGCAGTTCTTAAAATCCTTTTTAAGATCCGCCACCGTCGATTCTGTAAGAAGGCCCATGTCTCCGGGAAACACGTACACCACACCGTCGAAGCTGCTGAGTCCCTTATATGAAAGGGCCGTCCGCACTGCATCTCCGGTGCCTTTTTGTTCAGACTGCAGCACAAATGCCCTGTTTTTCTTTTTCCCGAGCGCCCTGGATACATCGATTGCTTTTTTTCCGACAACGATAATCTGGTTTGAAGACGAAAGGCCCTTTTGCGCGGCTTCGCTGACTCTCCAGACGGAAGGTTTCCCCCAGATCTCATGAAGCATCTTCGATTTTTCCGACTTGATCCTCTTTCCATGCCCGGCAGCAAGTATTATTGACACCTCGTTAGAAGTTCGATCAAGGGGAGAGCTGAGATTTTCAAGAAAAGTCTTGATGTCTTCTGCTGAGTCCAACACGTCTGTTTTCCCCGAATTGTTGCCCAATTATGAATATCCCTGTTTAAAAATTTTACTATTGAAAGTCTGTCTGCCTATATTATAACCATGGAAGTCGTATTTGCAAGACTCTGTTGCAAGGCGCACATAAAGTATATTTGAATCTGGTATAGGGTGATGGGCATATATCAGTTAAGCGGTTCGCCTCACTATATTATCGACGGGTATAATGTAATTCTCCATAAAAGCTATGCTCACAGGAAAGAGGAAATAGGCGCTTCTCGAGAACGGTTTTTAACGCTCCTTGCAGCATATCGAATGAAGCGGAGGGTAAGAATGACCGTTGTATGGGATGGCAGCGGGTCGGCGTTATCCCGCGTGGCGAATGAAAAAGGTGTGCAGTGTATTTACACTGCGCCCGGTGTAACCGCTGATGAAAAGATCGTGCATACGGTC
>CAZGJW010000093.1:0-11777 GCA_964525675.1 uncultured Spirochaetota bacterium | reverse complement strand
AGTAGTTTCATAATACTCTTCCGGAATAATCGTTTTTATGCTGTCATATGTTAGAAGATGTTTCTTAATTACATATTCTGATGAAACAAATAAATCTTGATATAAAATACAATCATTTTGAGGCATTATATTTTAACCCCCTATTTCATTATTACAGAGTCGCCCCCAATTGCATATAACGTTCCACTAATGGGCGAAGTCCGGTGAAGCCGTATGTACCAAAGTACAAAGCGAAGCAGAGCGCATATCCGCTGTTAGTCGCAGGTTGTAAGGCTCACTCAAATATATAACAAGCAGAGGATGTGAAATTATGGTGTGTCTAAAAGCCGGTTCTAGCAGAGGGTAGCTTTTTCGCCCGAGCTGAGTACGCTAGTGTTATACACAGTGTTCGGTGTTGATAGTTATACTTGCGCTTCAATTTGACGGTATACGGAAAGAGGTGTACAAAGAACTCAAGTGCATACGATGCGGGTAAGCTGCAAGACAATGGAGGCGCCATGGCCAAGGTAATACAGGATCAAAAGAGGTGCAGCGATGGACGGGAAACCAATCCTGCCCGGTTGACCGAGGATTTCCGGACTTATCTGCACAGGGAGGGCGTGGATCTGGTCGGCTTTGGCTCTGTGAACCGGCTCGATGGAGCACCCGAGGAGATGCGCCCTCAATGTTATCTGCCCGATGCGAGGTACATGATCGCCATCGGATTACGTGTCAACGAAGCAGTTTGCGATCTCATCGCCCAGCACGCACGCAATGATACGGATCCGCCTTCGTACCACTCTTACCAGATTTACACACTTGTCATGATTAATAGGGAGATAGATCGCCTGGCATACCTGGGAGCGAAATATTTCGAAGGCAGTGGTTACCGCGCGTACCCATTTCCGGCAAATGTCCCGCATCTGCTGAAACCTTCGAAAGAGTACCCCATACGGAAAGCTCGAAGGCTGGCGTTGCCGGTGGGGCTGTAGCGCACGGGCGGGTATAAAGACATTCCCATCCCCGATGAAGAACCCACCGACGAGGAGCTGCTCGAATACAAGAGCCGGGTAGACCCGTGGCAGAAACGGATGAAAAACTACGTAGGGCTCGTGCCGTACTGCGGCCGATGTTACGCTGTGTGCTGTGGCACGGGCTCCGGCAGCATGGGTTGACGAAGGCTTTCTCAGGATAAAGGGGGAATATCATGAGCGATGCAAGACAAAATCCGAGAAACGGTCCAATCAGTCCGGCCATGGGGGGATATCCACATGGTTGTTCGCAACCAGCCATGTTCCGTCGATCTAACGCACGTGAAGCCCGGCGGCCGAGCGAGTCTCCACTCGCACCAGGTCCGCACCGAGCTCTTCCACTTCATCGACGATGGGGCGTTTCTGGAGGTCGACGGCAAAGTCTACCAGCCCAAAGCCCACGAAGAGTTCATAATGTACCCCGGTATGAGGCACCGCTTCTGGGCCGAAGATAAGCCGTTCCGAATTCTGGTCGTCAGCTTTGGCGAATGGATGGTGGAGGACCAGTACCGCCATGAAGATGACTACGGCCGGGAGGGCCAGCAACTCGTTCTCTAAAGATTCGTGCTCACCAAACCTTTCAACAGCTATAATTAATTCGTCATCGAGCTTGAGCAGACTGAGAACTTGAGATATCCGTACCCGGGAAACACCAAGCTTTCTGGCTAGATCGGCTTGGTTCTTCACCTCACCTGTATCAATCACTCTTCCATACTCTTTCGTTAAACAGAGAGGATTATGATATTGTTGTTTAACAGTTTTTCGATTTAGACGTCTTTAGTTGAAAGAAACATACACTCGTAAAAGTTCTGTCTATGTTACAAATTGGGGAGTCGAGCGTGACTCGAACTATCTAAGCGGCAAGAAAATTCGGGATTTCTATCCTGTTTGTGTAGCAATATGTTCGAAACTGGTCTAAATTGCTTTGTTTTTTGAAAACTTACCAGAAGATTGTAACGCATCATGCCGGTAAAAGGGGCATGTGCATGAGGTCAGGCCGCCGAAGCAAATGCAACCAGCTCATCCAGTTATCCCTGCGTTTCGTGCATATCAAAGGCCGGCTTTCGCCTGTATCACGAGCACTTCCTTGAATGAATGATGGCAGTTAAAAACAAAATTGTGAACTGTTTTGACATAACAAACACATTACAATGTTTCTTGACAAAATTTGTAAATCTGGTAGAGAATTATATATCCGAGGATTGACATGAGACGACTGGCCATCCTGATGATCATGTTATGCGCAGGCTCCTCCCTGCATGCCATGGACACCGCCGCAGCAGTCATTAACCTGGTCAACTACGATAATCCCGGTTTTAAAAATCTCTCATCCTCGATATCGGAATCGAGCTTACGTAACCTGCCTGACATAAAAAGCACCAGAATATCGAAACTCAGCGAATTGAACATGCTTCTATACAAAACGGCATTGCAGCAGAGTGACGATGGGGATAACAAGTGTATACCTGAGATGTCAGTCCATTCGATTTTCTCTGGAACTTCGGTGTACATCCACAGCTTCGAGGTGGGAAGCACTTTGTTCAAGGAATCCATAGCGAGGGCGGGACATTATGGGGACAGACTGATACGCCGCGGCGAATTTGGTGTCGGGTTCTATTATCTTGTTCCGTTGCACGACGAGGTTAAACCTGATATGCTCATCAATCCATTTTTCTATATCTCTACAATAGGCGTTATACAAACTGGTCTGGAATTCGCCTTTGCCCTGAATCAGCGGCACGATATGGAACTCATATCACCGCTCAACACTCCCTTTACGATGGAGCGGCTATATGACCTCTTTATGTTTCATGTCTGCATGAATGTGCTTCCCTTTCCGCAGTGGCGCTACGTTGCACCCCGAATCGGAATTGCTGTTGGATTTATGAATCTGCGGAACTACAGGATAAACCAGGTGTATAACAACGACGAGGAGCTCATTATCAATCAAAACAGTTTCTCCCTTGGGGGCAAGACCGGATTGACTTTTTTACCTTTTTCTTTTTTCAGTTTATTCTTCGAGGCGCGTTTTTACTTACAGCCATCACCTGTGAATAGACCAACGTACGTAAGCCAGGGCTTAGGGAGCGAAATGAAAGAACAGTCAAGGACAACACGACTCAACTATTTCGCAGTGGGCGGAGGCGTTAAAATTGCCTTCTAAGCAACTTCAAATACGTTACTTTTTGATACTCGGTCCCGCTAGGGACGTACGCCGTATTTAACGGATTGTGGACCATGAAAAGCAGCATAGAGAAAGTTATCCGTGCACTTCACATGCCGATAATACCGCAGATGAAATCACCAATATTTTATATTAGCCGTTTCGTGTTGTATGGTAAATCCATTATAGTTATTTTGCTCGTCAGTATAGCTGTTATTTTTTACGTGGTGGGATGTGAATGGATGGGTCCTCCCAGCACGCCTATTTTCGCAGAAACGGATCTCATGTATGCCGACTACAGTGACGGTAAGTTCAATTTTTCACCGTCCCGTCATGCACAGTATTTAGTGCTGGGTGTTTTTGGAAGCACGATAGTCACTTCGAGAAAAACTATCATGAATATGGAAGATATGGAGGGTGGGAGTTCTTCGGAGCAATTGGGGTTTTCTCGCAATCAGGTTCAGGTTGATTCCTTATATACCTATAGTAATGAATTACAACGCTTTACCGGTTCGCCGGGAGAATATATTCCGAAAGGGATTAAGTACTGGGCAGTTTGGGGATTTAATGCTGACTGGGTCATAATTTGCTCGTCGGAACAGATAATGACAGATTTTCAATAAATGGAGGGATTTATTTTCAATAATGTTGGATTGCAGCATGATGTCAGCAAAACTGAGAATTGAGTTTCTCCTGTCAAGGTGTCATAGATGTGGATTCTCACATTAGTTCAACTATAGCGTAATAATATTGACCAAATTATTTCGGACCAAAACTGTGGCAGGGTCCTCAACATCATAGAGGGTAGAAAAATATGAGAGTTATAAAAGCAATAGCAGTTTTAATACCAATACATTGTAGATATCAGTATGGTTCGCTTGCAATAATCGTGTTTCTTTTTGTAGAACCTACTTGTCCTGAGGAAAAATATAAAAACCTGCATTATTATCTTGAGTATGTTATTGCATTTGGTGTATGTTGGAAATTCGATACAGTATGTGGCAAGCTATGATATAAATACATTAACAAATCTAAATACATCAATAAAGGACACCCCATGCGCTGGATTACAAAGACCAGCAAAACGGCCATTCTTGTTTTAGCGTTTATCATTGGCTTTGTGATTTTGTCTGTATCTCCTGCGATTTCAACTTCAAGCCACCTGAAACAGGTCCTTTCAAAAAACCCTGCATCTGAAACGGGTACAGCAAACCAGGAGGTCCCGGTAAAACAGCAATCCCCCGAGGTTGCCCGGGGTGAGTATCGGACTGAAAGGGCAGTGGATGCGAACGGGTATGAATACGAGTATGTGACGAACGACCCCTTCGGGATGAGGCTGTATATATTGCAAAACGGGCTGAAGGTGTACCTCCGTGTCAACACCGAGCGGCCGCGCATCCAGACGTACATTGTTGTAAAGACGGGGTCGGTAAACGATCCGCCGGATTCAACCGGGATTTCTCACATAATTGAGCATATGATGTTCAAGGGGACATCGAAGATAGGAGCCATGGACTGGGAGAAGGAAAAAGTCCTGCTCGATGAAATCGCCGGCCTGTACGAGCAGTATCGAATGGAAGGGGACCAGAAAAAGAAACAGGAGATCTATTCCCGCATTGATGTGGTTTCCGGCGATGCGGCCCACTATGCGATTGCGAATGAGTATGACAAGCTTGCCGAAGCTATCGGGGCCGAAGACATCAATGCGTATACCGATTACGAAGAAACGGTGTATGAAAGCAACATCCCGTCAAATGAAATCAAGCGGTGGGTCGAGCTTGAGAGGGAGCGGTTCGGCGGGCTGGTGCTGCGGCTTTTTCATTCTGAAATGGATTCCATTTATGAAGAGTTCAACATGTATCAGGAGGACGACTATTATAAAGTCGACGAGGCCCTCTCGGCAGGCCTTTACATAAAACATCCGTATGGGACGAAGAGCATTATAGGGAAAGCAGAACATTTGAAAAATCCCTCGCTATACGAGATTTATGATTATTGGAAGAAGTGGTATGTGCCGAACAAAATGGCGATATGCATGTCCGGAGACCTCGATTTCGAGGAGACCATAAAAGCAATCGATACGTTTTGGGGTGATTTACATATAAATGAGGTTTCGACACGGGAATCGCCGGTTGAAGAGCCAATAACGAGTCCGCGCATTAAAGACGTGACCGGGCCCAATGCCGAATTTGTTGCCCTTTCGTTCCGGTTTGACGGGTATACATCTGCGGACAGGAAGTACGTTTTATTGATCGATTACCTGTTGAATAACTACCAGGCGGGCTTGATCGACCTGGACCTGGTTCTCGAGCAGAAGGTCCTTGATGCCGGTTCGTACTCCTATTTTCTGAGGGATTATGGTGCACATTATTTCTACGGATACCCGCGAAGGGGCCAGAAGCTGGAGGAAGTAAAAAACCTGATCCTCAACGAGCTGGAAAAAATAAAAAAAGGCGAATTCGAGGATTGGCTGCTTGCGGCTATTTTGACAAACTTCCGCCTGGCGCGTATCCAGTCGCAGGAGGGAAACGGCATCGCGGGCGTTTTTATCACCTCGTTTGTAAACGACTCCCCGTGGGAAGATTACGTAACGTTTCTTGACGACCTGGAAAAAATAACGAAAAAAGACCTCGTCGAGTTTGCGAATACGCATTACGGGAATAACTATGTCGTGGCGTATAAGCGCACCGGGAAGGACAAAAATGTCGAAAAAATCGAAAAACTGCCCATAACATCCGTTGAGGTAAACAGGGATAAAAAGTCGGCCTTCTTTATTGAATTTGAAACGCAAAGGCCCAAACCAATAACACCCGTTTTCATCGATTACAATAAGGAGATACAGACGTCCAGGTTAAATTTCGGGATCGAGTTTGACTACATACAGAATAAAACAAACGAGCTGTTCAGTCTAAATTACATCATAGAAATGGGTAAAAATCATATAAAAGAGCTTCCTCTCGCCGTAAGTTATCTTCCCTACCTGGGTACGGACACCTATTCTCCTGCTGAGCTCCAGCAGGAGTTTTATAAACTGGGGCTCAGTTTCGACGTCTATTCTGGTGACGACCGGTGCTACGTCTCGATTTATGGGCTTGAGGAATCCGCTGAAAAGGGCATCGCGCTTCTGGAACACATTCTTTCGAACGTCAAGCCGGATAAAACAGCCTACAAAAAGTACATAAAGGGGATACTGAAAGAAAGGCAGGACAGCAAACATGATAAATATACTATTCTATGGGGCGCACTGTACAGCTACGGTATGTATGGAAAACACTCTTCTTTTACCGATGTAATCAGCAGGAAACAGCTTCGGAGAATAAAACCGGAGGATCTGACCGACCTGGTCAATGACCTGTACTCATACCGGCATAAAATCTTTTACTACGGGCAAAACGATGTAAAAACAGCCGCTGCTTTCGTTGAAAAATACCATGCAGCGCCGACGAAGTTGAAACCATACCCGCAGGAGACAATCTACACCGAGCTGCCGACAGAACAGAACAGGGTATACTACGTAAACTACGATATGACACAGGCGGATGTGGTGCTGCTTTCAAAGGACGTTCGTTTCAACAAGGACCTCTTGCCCTATATACGGGTGTTCAACGAATACTACGGCGGGTCCATGGCGTCGATCGTGTATCAGGAGATCAGGGAGTCGAAGGGGCTTTCGTATTCAGCGTACGGCGGGTTTGATGTGCCGTATAAAGCGGACGAGTCGCACTACGTTTTTGGATATGTGGGCACCCAGCCGGACAAGCTGGAAGATGCGGTCGGGACGATGCTCGAGCTATTTGGGGCGATGCCCCTGGCGAAAGTCCAGTTCGAGCTGTCGCGTGAAGCCGTTCTCAGGCAGATAGAGACCGAGCGGATAATCAAGGCGGATATATTCTGGACGTACCAGGACCTGCTGCGGAAAAATATCGATTATGATTATCGAAGGGACGTGTACGAGGCGGTGAAGACTATGGATATGGAGGAAGTTCGCTCATTTTTTGACAGTCATGTAAAAAATAAGAAGTATACGTTTCTCGTGATAGGGAAGAAAAAGGATATCGATATGAATGTGCTCGAGAAACTGGGAGCAGTCAGGCAACTGAAATTGAAGGAAATTTTCAACTACTAGAAAACGTGGAACAAAATATGGGGGCAGGTCATATGAATTTAGAACAACCCCTTAACATAACAAATGCCAAGGGGTTGTACAGCCGTGCCGTAAAAGAATTGACAATTCTACTCACAATTGGAGCAGTCGAAAATCACTAATGCAAAAAGGGAAAAAATCACGCTACTTCTGAAACAGCCAGTATGTTGTTATCCGGGTATTTTAACCATGCCCCTTTTACATTTCCCATTGTTGCAATGCTATTAACCGTTTTCAATCCGGGAAAGTCGTACTCTTCAAATACCACTCCCCTGTCCTTCAATCCTTTAACTGTTGCCTCAACATCAGCCGCAATAAAGGAAGCTGCTGTGCTATCCGCCGTTGTTGGAGTCGGTCTTTCATACATTACAAGAAAGGTCCCCTCTACAGCATCATAGAGGAGATGGCCCGGAGCGAGTTCTTCTCTGAGTTTCAGTTCCAAAGTTTCACCATAGAGTTTTTTCGCCCTCTCAATATCTGTAACAGGTAACGTCGGATGTGCTTTTCCTTTACTAAGCATACTTCCCTCCTATCTGAATCAGAATGTACCTAAAACAATAATGTTGATATGTGTATAGTCAAGAAGATATGCAATTATTCTTAAATAATAATATTCTTATTATCTGGGCCTGATATGTTCCCTGCGGGTTGAACGGGGTACTGCTGTCGTGCTTCCTGTGAAAACTCGGAACTTGATCTTACCGTTCAGCTGTCCAGGTACATCTGTACTATCCGATTTTAAGCACCCATTTTTATGGTTTCTCCCCTGCCTTTCCTATTCCCATCTCTGCTTTGTAAAGCTCCATCAAATCATCGAACGTTACTTTAAGCAGATCCATTGTCCTGAAAAGATGGGGTAATTCACTATTTATAAATTTTTTCTTTTTTAGATCCCGTGCTTTTTCACATGCATCTTTTGCAACAAAATAGCCGATACCCCTCCGATTGAAGATAATTCCCATATCCTGGAGATAGCTGTAAGTCCGCATTACCGTATTCGGATTTACCTCAAGACTGACTGCCATTTCTCTTATCGATGGTATTTTATCCCCCACCCTCCACTGTTTTTTTAAAATATTTTCACATATATGATCGCCGATCTGTAGATATATGGCCTGTTTTTCCTTGAATTCCATCTATCAAACCTCGATCTTTCTGAATTTCAGGTAACTTATTATCCAGCATAGGGGAGCTAAAAGAGCCCAGAAGAAGATTCGAATGCCTAACCAGAGGCTGTGGCCAACTAGCTGCAAACCGGCCTCGGTCATGCCTAACCAGTCACTCAGTTCACGCAGAGAGTTAAATTCCTGCTTCGTCGGTTGTAAGCCAGCAAAGCTTTCCCAGAAGACAAATCTTGCTATCAAGACTGCGATCACTGATAATACTATGGCCAAGATAGTAAGCATAAGGATTGTTTTAATAAATGAGTTTTTCTTGAAAAATACAGAACCTGCTAGAAAAACACTCTGGATCACCACGAAGGCTGCAACACCAATCAAAAAAATTCTGCTTAAGGGGTTAAAAAGGGCATGGCTATACCCGAAGAGCAGGTGATTAATACTTTCGCTGATTACCGCGCTAATAAAATATACTAAAAGGGCTCCCAGAGCAAAACCGATTGAGGAGGATATTAATCTCTCGGCAAACTTTTCCAGTAGCGACCCTGGCAGGGTCACATAGGTGTAACTCTTCTGGCTGTTGTGCAGTTCTTTAAATGTCCTGCTCGTGACAATAAAGCCACCTATATACAGAAGCATGAAATAGAGCTTCAGATGGAAATCTCCCTGGTTTTGCTTGAGTGAAGATACAGCGGAGGCAAAGATCACAAATCCGGCTATTGTAGCAACGGTCATGATAATTGTGCGGTAATTGGTAAAGAAATCCCTCTTAAACAGAAGGAAGAATCTACCCGGGTTGAAATATTCATTTCTTTTTTTGCCCTGTACTCTCATGTTATACCTCCCCTTGAAAAAAGGTCGTTTATTCTATCTCTATTTGTGGTGACTGCATTAAACAGGGTTTCCAGGTCGATTCTGGACTCCTCACTGGACCTGTTCTCTTTTACTACCACATACCCTCCCAGGACCCTGGCGGAATAAAGGACATCGTCTGTCACAGGCAAATCCTGGTCCATTTGAATGATCAGGTATTTAGACACATCATGGATATACTGGTTAAAGATTATCTGACCATCGTCCAGAATAATGATTGGATCTATCAGGTTCTCCATATCCCGGACCTGATGGGTTGAGACAAGTATGACCCTGTCATCCGTTAATGCAGATGCAAGGATTTTTCGAAACTGACTTTTGGATGGGATGTCAAGGCCATTGGTAGGCTCATCCAGAATGAAAAGACTGCAGCCTGTGGATATACCAAAGGCCAGAAGGAACTTTTTCTTCTGTCCGTAGGATAGTTCTGTCAACTTCTCTTTTAAATTCAGATTGAACTCTTCCAGGTATTCTGCAAATGCCTTGTGATTAAACCGCGGGTAAAAGGGTGCATATATCTGCGCATAATTTTTTATGGTCATGGGGGGTACAAAAAACTCTTCCGGAATGAAGTAAATCTCCTCAAGTAGTCCTGGTAACCTCTTCTGAGGGATGTAGTTCAAAACCTGGCATTCCCCATCCTGGGGATAGCGTAGACCGGATATCAGCTTCAACAATGTTGTTTTTCCTACTCCGTTTTTTCCCAGAAGACCATAGATATTTCCGGGCTCAAGCTGAACATTCAGGTTTGTGAATAGTTTCTTCTTTCCATATCCAAAGGAAAGATTTTTAATTTCAACCATTTTTGTTCTCCTTAATAGTGTACTATCTAACTATTACAGTAATATACTGTAACCTATATTTAAAAGTCAAGTTTTTTTCTTAATTTTTTTTATTATATGAGACGTGTCTATTGTACAAGAATGTTAGAGGAATGAAACTTAACAAAATCAGGAGCAGGATGAATTCCTGAAAAAAATAGTGGATTAACTTCTCTTTCTATCTATATGGTTTTCTCGAATGTTTATGGATTTTTTTCTATTAATATTTTGACTTCCCTGATGGAGAGACCATCCTCTTTGTAATGCGGGTATCCCTCTTTTTCTGAATACTCCAGAAAGACCAGGAGGTCTTTTCCAAAGCCTCTCAGTATTACTTCCAGATCTGTATTACGCTCATCCAGAGTTTTGTATCGCTTCGATATCTTGTATGCAAGCCTGTCCCTGGAAATTGAGTGATTCTTAATGTTTTTATCTACCAGCATGTGGGAAAGTTCATGGGCAAAGCCTCCTATGAGAACCTGCCCGGGAGCATTCATTAATGATTCATCGACCTCAATATAGAAACCTTCTTCTGTCAGGAGGCCGTATTCCAGCAGGGCATCCTTCAAATGTTTGTATTCAACCTGGATATCTTCAGCCAGCAGTTCAGGAAATCCGCGGCGGATGACCTGATCCCGGATGTGTGCTAGATCATTCATATTCTCGATACCATCTAAATAAAAAGCCTTTGCCCAGTATAAAAGCCTCAGTACAATTATACATAGATTTTATCTAAACACCGCAATTTTAATGCCTGAAATATCCATCCGTTACCTATTCATAGTAACAAGCGGTATTTGTGTTTCTTCATTAAATAACAAGCAAACCTTTTATATCTTTATTCTGTTCCACAGGACTCATTGATGATACTAAACACGTCGTTAAAGGTGATTCAAAAATCGATTTGGTCATGAAAAAGGGAGACACATGGCAAATGAATACGATATCATAGAACTGCTCTTCGAGGGTATGGAAAAACTCGGGCCGGGTAGCGAGGCGGATACACTGCATGTGTTGAACCTCCTTCCAGGGCGGGATTTTCACCTTGTAGTTGATGCGGGATGCGGGTCCGGGCGACAGACACTGACTCTTGCGAAGGCGCTTGGGGTGATAATTCATGCCGTTGACATATACGAGCTTTTTTGGACGATTTGTCTAAACGTGCCGGTGAGGCGGGCGTTAAGCAGCTTGTGCAGGTTCACTGTATGGATATGAAGGATATTCCAACCCGCTTTAACAGTATCGATCTGCTGTGGTCGGAAGGGGCGGCGTATAATATCGGTTTTTCGAATGCATTGACAACCTGGGCGTCTGCCATTGATCAAAACGGCTTTGCAGTCATCAGCGAATTGTCATGGCTGCGCCGGAAGGCAGTTATGGATACGTTTTTTACGTTCTTAACAAGGTTTGACAACCGCAATAACAATGACTGGTAGCGATATGGTGTACGAAAGCAGGCCGTTTGTCAATGAGCTGGCAATTCAGTTTATGTAACCAAAAAGCACTGTATGCCTTTTCAACTACTCAGGCGGGCGGCTATTTTAGCACCAAAATCTGCGCATTTCGGCAGTTCTCCTTCGGCAATCGGGCCTTTCATCCCTTCCACCCGTATCGAGAGTCCGGGTGCCAGTATCTCCATCTCTGCAA
>CAZGJW010000092.1:2930-11840 GCA_964525675.1 uncultured Spirochaetota bacterium | reverse complement strand
GCTGTTTTTCTCCGGGTACATATTTTTCTCGCCCGAATACTCATCTGCAGCGACAGCGTATCGGGTCGATTCTTCTCGAAGGTGGCAGGAAAAACCTGCGATACAACCGCATTCGAGACAGCGAACCGCTTCCTTAAGAGCCTGTCCTTCGGTGATGCCTGTTTCGATTTCATCAAAACCCTTCACCCTCAGATCGGGCGCATGCGCCGGCATTACTACCCGGGCGGCTTTTTCATAGATATTGAATACCCTGTCCGGGATCTGGGCAAGCATCCCCTTTGACACATTGAAATCCTCTGGAGGTCTGCCTGGCTTTTTCCCGTTGCGAAGGTACGAATCGATGGACTCTGCCGACCGTCTGCCGCCGGCAATTGCCTCTACTGCTGTTGCGGCACCTGTAACACAATCGCCGGCTGCAAAGACGTATTCGATATCGGATGATCCCGTTTCTCTGTCTGCGCGAACCAGGTCCCGCGCTGTCAGCAGATCGAGCCCAACAACACTCTTTGATTCTGGCCGCTGCCCGATTGCTGTTATGATGTAGTGCGTCTCCATGCTGTAATTTGAATCCGGTATTGGCACCGGCCGCCTTCTTCCCGATGCATCGGGTTCTCCCAGTTCCATACGTATGCATTCTGCTGAGAGAGTTTGCGTTTTTCTTTGCACTCTGACCGGGGCTGAAAGAAATCGAAACTCGATGCCCTCCTCCTGGGCCTCGCGTATCTCTGTATCATTTGCCGGCATCTCTTTTCTTGTTCTTCTGTAGAGAACAATAACTTTTTCGGCGCCGAGCCGGATAGAAGTTCTGGAGGTATCCATGGCGGTGTTGCCGCCGCCTATAACAACGACCGTCTTTCCGTTGAAATCAAACTTTTTTCCGCATGCAATATCGTGAAGAAAATCGATACCGCTCAATACACCGACACTGTCTTCGCCTTCGATGCGCATGCTTATTGATTTCTGCGCGCCGATACCTAAAAACAGCGCATCGAATCCCTGTTTCCTCAGCCCATCAGCCGTTATATCCCTGCCGAACTCGCTTTTGTATTTGATGTCTATTCCGAGACTGAGAATCAGGTCTATCTCTTTATCGAGTATATCTTTGGGGAGTCGGTATTCGGGAATTCCGTATCTGAGCATACCGCCTGCCTGTTCCTCCCGTTCGAAAATGGTTACGGTGTATCCTTTGACCGCGAGGTAGTAGGCTGCACTCAATCCAGCGGGACCGGATCCAATTACTGCTATTCTCTTTCCGTTCGAAGGAATTTTTTCGGGTAAAAATGGTTTTTCCTGCTGGATATCGTAATCCGCTACAAATCGCTTCAGATTGTTTATTGCAATCGGCTCTTCCACCCTGTTTCTCCGGCACACACCCTCACAGGGATGTGGGCATATGCGGCCGATGACAAGAGGCATGGAAATCTTTTGCCTGATAAGTGCGACAGCATCACGGTACCGGCCTGCAGCGATGAGCGCTATATACCCCTGAATATCGATATGCGCGGGACATTCGAGGCTGCATGGCGATACGCAGTCGCCGTAATGGTCGGATATGAGAAGCGCCAGGCTCATGTGCCGCGCCCGGATAACCTCAGGATCTTCGGTATCGATAACCATACCCTCGGTTACCTTCGTCGAGCATGAAGGCACATGGTTTTTCGCGCCCTTTACCTTTACGAGGCAAACCCTGCACGATCCGGTGGGCTCGAGCCTATCCTCATGGCAGAGGATGGGAATATATATTCCGTTGCGCCGTGCAACCTGAAGAATCGTTTCGTTTGTATCAGCCCGCACCTGAGATCCGTTCAGGGCGATGTACACTTCGCTCATGACGTTCCTCCGCTGATCACCTCGATGGCGTCGAACCTGCACTTCTCGTAGCAGATGCCGCATCTGATGCAGATACTTTGATCTATTTCATGGGTTTGTTTCCTCTCGCCGGTAATGGCATCTGCCGGACAATTTTTACGGCAGACGCCGCATCCCGTACATGCATCGGGGATGATGCGGTAGGTGATCAACGCCCTGCACTGTTTTGCGGGGCACCGCTTTTCACGGATATGGACCTCATACTCTTCTCTGAAGTATCGAATGGTGGTAAGCACGGGATTGGGTGCAGTCTGGCCGAGGCCACAGAGCGAACCTTTTTTTACATTGACGGCGAGTTCTTCAAGGGATTCGATATCTCCTTCACGACCCTCGCCTCGGGTTATCCGCTCGAGTATCTCCAGCATACGTTTGGTCCCTATCCTGCAGAAGGTGCATTTTCCGCACGATTCGTCCTGCGTAAAGGAGAGGAAGTAGCGGGCAACCTCGACCATGCAGGTATCCTCGTCCATTACAACCATGCCGCCGGAGCCCATGATGGCGCCGGTCCGGGTCACAGAATCGTAATCGATTATGGTATCGAGTTTTTCTTTCGGTATACAGCCTCCCGAGGGGCCTCCCATCTGCACCGCCTTGAAACCCTTGTTGTTTTTTATGCCGCCGCCGATATCGTAGATGATTTCTCTTAGAGAAATCCCCATGGGCACTTCCACGAGGCCGGTATTGTTTATTTTTCCGACGAGGGAAAAAACCTTTGTCCCTGGGCTCGATTCAGTACCGATTCCTGCAAACCATTCGGCTCCGTGGTTGATAATATGCGGCACATTTGCCCACGTCTCGACATTATTGATATTTGTGGGTTTACCAAGATAACCAGAAATTGCGGGGAACGGCGGTTTTACGGTTGGTCTGGGAAGTTTGCCTTCAAGCGAATGGATAAGTGATGTTTCCTCCCCGCAGACAAAGGCGCCGGCACCTTTATGGATCGACACGTCGAAGCTGAAGTCTGTTTCAAGTATGTTCTCTCCGATCAACCCGTACTCCCGCGCCTGGTCGATGGCAATTTGCAGTCTCTTCAGTGCGAGTGGATATTCCGCACGTATATACACAAAACCTCTTTCAGCGCCTATTGCGCGGGCACCGATAAGCATTCCCTCGAGTACAGCATGGGGGTCGGATTCTACAATGGAGCGGTCCATGAAGGCTCCGGGGTCTCCCTCATCGGCATTGCATATGATGTACTTTGGTGCAGCCGGTGTGCCCGCACATATCTCCCACTTGGTGCCGGTTGGAAAGCCGGCGCCACCCCGTCCGCGCAGTCCGGAGCGCTTGATTTCATCCCGAATATCGTCGGGGCGCATTTTAGTGAGCGCCCTGGCAAGCGCTCTGTAGCCGCCCCGCGCTATATATTCGTCGATCTTCTCAGGGTTGATAATACCCCTGTTGGCAAGGGCGATGAGCCGCTGTTTTCCGAAGAAGCCTATATCTTTCACCAGCGGAACCGGCGTTTTTTCCTCAGGCGGTATATACATGAGTTTTTGGACCGGACGCCCCTTCAGAAAATGTTCTTCAACAAGAAATGGAATATCCTTCACGGTCAGCATTTGATAAAAAATGCCCTCCGGCTGAACCACCAAAATCGGTCCGTTTGCGCAAAAGCCGTTGCATCCGGTGGTAACGATCTGTATTTCCTTCTCCAGATGATGTTTTTCGATTTCTTTATTCAGGGTATCGATGATATCAAAGGCACCGTTGGACACACATCCGGTGCCGGTGCAGACCATGAGGTTCATTCTGTATCGCGGCACGTAAGTATCCTTTCAAGTCAAAGGCCATTCTGCGATGGTCTGTTTTCTGTAGGTTTCACTTTTTGGCTATAAATGGCCTACTGGCTATAAATGGCCTACTGGCTATAAATGGCCTATTGGCCATCAACGGTTTCCGCTTTATAGGTGTCGATTATTCTATTCAGTTTCTCAGGTGTAAGCCGGCCGTAGACCTGTTCGTTTATCATAACCGCCGGTGCAAGGCTGCAGCAGCCGAGGCATGCCACCCGCTCCAGTGTAAATAGTCCGTCCTCTGTTGTTTCATTGTCCTGGATAGCAAGCTTTTTTGTGAGAGCATCTGAGAGCCTGGACGCGCCTGCTATGTAGCATGCCGTTCCGTGACAGACCCGCACAATATTCCTCCCGACAGGTGTGAACCTGAACTGCGCATAGAATGTTGCCGTTGAAAGTATTTCAGCAATTGGCACACGTATTCGTCTCGAGACGAGCAGAAGCACTTCTTTCGGCAAATGCCCGAACTCAACCTGCACACGCTGAAGTATCGGGACGAGAGAACCTGCGTGAATATTCTCCTCCTCGATTATGTCAAGCGCTTTCTGTGTGTCGGGTGAATTCAATAGTCTTTTCCTCTTGAGGATATAAGGAAACGGTGCTGTTTTCCCGTTTACCTGCGCAGGGAGTTTTTGTTATAAAGATGCGCCGCTTTCAAATAATAATCGGTATTGTTCTCATCCGGATAGATCGTTCAGCAGCTTCAGATCCTTGATTTCCCTGTGTTTATCGAACAGATTACTGCTTTGCAGTGACAGCACTTCAGTGTTTTTCTCCACTTTCCTTATCTCGTGGACAACCGTATCGAAAGCTTTTTTGGTGTCCACAGTCAGCACGAAATCATACATACCGGAAACAGTATCGGCAAAGTCGACGCCGTCTATCTCTTCGTATTGTTTTGTAAGCTCCCAGAGTCGATCAGTATCCGGTAAGACCTTCAGTTTGATAACCACGTATCCGCGTGTTCCCATGACGTATCCCTGGCAACGGTATGTTTCACACCGTTCTTTGTTGAATGTGTTCTGAAGCGTATACTGCGATTAATATATATACAGTAAAGAGTGAGTTTCAAATAAAATCGGCTGAATATCCGGGATGTCCGGCCAAAAAGCTCGTGTGGAAACGGCTTTATACGTGGAAAATTCCTGCTGAGGGTATTACCTTTGATCTATACCGTATTAATAAGGGGTATACAGGATGAAAAAAAGGAAGAATCTATACTTTTTCACTGCTCTCGTAGTGACCGGTGTGATGTTCTTTTTTCTCGGGTCGGGGCTGAATCCCGGCAGGGGAAAAGCGGAAGAGGGTACGCCGGTACAGACCATTGTCATCAAGGATGAAGGAGGATTCGCTGATGCAATAAGTCTGGTGGCAAACGAGCTCATACCGACCGTTGTGTACATCAATGTTACCGGCAGCGTAACGCAAAATGCACCATCCTTCAACCCCTTCGGAGATGATCCGTTTTTCCGTTACTTCTTCGGGCCTCAGCAGCAGCAGCGGGAGGTACCCGTTAATGCACTCGGAAGCGGGGTTATCATCGGCAAAGAGGGCTACATCATTACGAACAACCATGTGGTTCAGAATGCAGATACCATTGAAGTAACGCTCTCAGACGGCCGGAAAAGAGAGGCCAAACTTATAGGCAGAGATCCGAACACCGACCTGGCTGTTGTAAAGATCGAGCCCCTCCCGGGGATGAAGTATGCCGAATTCGGTGATTCGGACAGCTGCAGGGTCGGCCAGTGGGTAATTGCAATAGGTGCGCCGAGGGGACTCGACTGGACTGTAACTGCCGGCATTATCAGTGCGAAGAACCGAAAAACCGGTATACTCGGGCCGACCGGTTATGAAGATTTTATTCAAACGGATGCTGCAATCAACCCGGGAAACAGCGGCGGCCCCCTTATCAACCTGCAGGGAAAGGTGATAGGGATTAACTCGCTGATCGTATCGGCCTCGCAGGGATCGGAGGGTCTCGGCTTTGCAATACCGGCCAATATGGCGAGAGCAATTTCTGAATCCCTGATTACCAGGGGGAAAGTGATACGCGGATACATGGGTGTGCAGATTCAGGATGTGACGCCGGAGATGGCAAAAAGCCTGAAGCTGGGACTGGATTTCAAGGGGGTCATCATTGCTGATCTCGTTGAAAATGGGCCTGCGGCGAAGGCGGGTCTTGAACAGGGTGATGTCATTCTTACCTACGACAAAAAGAAAGTTGAAGATGTTTCGCAGCTCAGGAATCTCGTCGCACAGACAGTTCCCGGGAAACAGGTCGAAGTAACAGTGCTACGTGAAAAAAAACGTCTCGAGTTTCAACTCAAAATCGGTGATCTCGAGGTGATAAGCAAGCAGAATGCTGAACAGCCGGGGAGCAAAATACTCGGTCTTACGGTCTCGAAGGTCACCCCGGATGTCGCGCGGAAAAACGGCCTGCGCCGGGCAACGGGTGTGGTCATTACCGGCGTGGAGTCCGGAAGCGCAGCTGACAGGGTAGGGCTTGCCAAGGGGGATATTATCTTTCGAGTCGGGAATAAAACGGTGAATGACCCTGCTGCTTTCAACAGGCTTGTTACCGAAGCTGCAGAAGAAGGAGAGGTTATGCTTCTTGTGCGTGACGCACGGTCCGGGAGAGTCGGTTATATCGTGTTGCCGCTCGGCAGGTAACTGGTTTACCCCATGACAGCTTAATAATGCTGCCGGGTAAAAATTCTTCAAACCGGGTCAGTCGGTTTTAATAAAATGGCATCCGATTGTCTTTTTGTTCCGCCGCGCTGCCTCTGCGATAACGGTGGCAAGTGTAATTCCGTTTCGAAGCTCTATCTTTGCGCGGGTAAGCACCGTGTCTCTATAGTAGTCCGATATTCTCGTCTGCAGGTTTCGCAGGTCTGAAACGGCCCTCACAAGCCGGGTTGGTGTCCTAATAATGCCAACATAGTTCCACATCGTGCTCCTCAGATTGTTCCAGTCCTGGAGAATGAGAAGGGGGTCATTGTTCGTTGAGTGCACAGATTCCGGGTATATCCAGTCGGCAATGTCGGGAAAGTGCTCGGCCCGGGAGGGCTCATCCGACGTTTTTCGGCCTGCCCGTGCACCGTAGGTAACGCTTTCAAGGAGGGAAACCGACGCGAGTCTGTTTGCGCCATGCACGCCTGAGCATGCGGCTTCACCGACCGCGTAGAGCCCTGGCAGGGTGGTTTCACCCCATTTCCCGATGAGTATGCCCCCGCAAAAATAGTGTTCGGCCGGGACCACCGGTATCGGCTCTCTTTCGATGTCTATTTTATGCTTTTTACATTCCTCATAGATACCCGGAAAACGTTCACCGATTCGTATTCCCTTTTTGTTGAAATGTGCGATATCCAGGTATACGTGGGTGCTTTCCGTCCGCGCCATCTCGTTGTATATGGCACGGGTAACTTCATCTCTCGGCGCGAGGTCCTTCCAGTCGGGCGCGTAACGTTTCATGAATTCTTCACTATTGCTGTTCAGCAGGCGTCCTCCTTCTCCTCTTACCGATTCAGAGATGAGGAAATTGGAGCCTTCTTCGGTGTATAACATGGTCGGATGAAACTGCACATATTCCATATTGGCGACTTCGGCGCCTGCGCGGTAGGCCATTGAGATTCCGTCGCCCGTTGCCGTATCAGGATTCGTCGAATACTGGTAGAGCCTGCCGATGCCGCCTGTTGCAATGACCGTCGCATCTGCCAGAAAGGTGTGGACCTTTCCGGTACGATTGTCGAGCGCGTAGGCGCCGAGGCAGAGGTTTTCTCTGTATTTAAGCAGGGGGTTGGTCGTATTATGATGGGTGGTTATGAGGTCGATTGCGGTAAAGCTAGTTCTAACTGTAATATTGCCGATATCCTGGATACGGGCGTAGAGTTTTCTCTCTATCTCAAGTCCGGTCATATCGAAGTAGTGGAGGATGCGCTTCCTCGAATGGGCCGCCTCTTTTGTGAAGTTGTATCCGCCGTCGTCCTTTTGAAACTCAACCCCTATTTCATCTATCAGAAAATCGTGCACAAGTCGGGGCCCTTCGTTTACTACGAGCTGAACAGCCTCCGGGTTGGAAATACTGTCTCCCGCCTTCATTATATCATCGAAAAGAATTTCTCTTGAATCGTTTTCTCCAATAACGACGATACCGCCCTGGGCATAGCGCGTGTTAGACTCTGTCGGGTCTTCTGTTTTGGTGAGGAGCAGCACCCTTTTACCGCCGTGGCTTGCCAAAATCGCCGAGGTAAGTCCGGCTATGCCGCTACCGATTACAAGGACATTTGTTTTTTCCCGTGACATGTATGAGATCCCCACTCGTCCCTAACGGGACGGGCGTCTTCCTTCTTTCCCCGGCATTCAATAAGCTCGTCGCAATCTGCGAATCTGTATGATGGATCGGTAGGCTGCCATTTCTGAATGGCTCGTAATTTTTTATAGTCGGTACATCGATAAAATAATATAGCCCGAAGGGCTGATTTTGTAAAGGCAGTATACTTCTGCATTTTTCTGAGGATGTTTTTTTATATTTCCCGTTCCCGGTTTATTTGCATTTCTTCGATAGATACAATAGAATTTAGATGGCAGAGCGAATTACTCTTCTAAGTAACTTTTTGAAACTCGGCTGCGAAGTTATGTATCCCGCCAGGGATACATCCTGATAAGGACATACATAATTGTTACGCCCTGAGGGGGCCATGTATGAATACAGGAAAAAGAGCGCTGAAAGTGGGAGAGGGCAATCATAGGTCCGGTGAGGATCTATCGAGTCAGCAGGAAGCCAAACGTAAACAACTACAAAGTCGGATATTTCTCGATTCGATAGTCGATAACATACCGAACATGGTCTTTGTAAAGGATGCACAGGAGCTTCGTTTTGTGCTTTTCAACAAGGTTGGAGAGATGCTTCTTGGCATCAGGCGCGAAGAACTCATCGGTAAAAATGATTATGATCTGTTTCCGAAAGATCAGGCGGATTTCTTTATCGAAAAGGACAGGGAGGTTCTGAAAAGCGGAAAACTGCTTGATATTTCAGAAGAAACGATAGAGACAAAAAAGGGGGAAAGGATTCTTCACACGAAGAAGATACCGATTCCCGGTGAAGACGGTAATCCGGTATACCTCCTCGGGATATCCGAGGATATAACAGAACAGAAGCAGGCGGAGAAAGCGATTCGTGTGAGCGAGGAGAAGTTCAGAAATCTCTTCGAGACCATGAGCAGCGGTGTTGCGATTTACAGGGTCG
>CAZGJW010000092.1:0-2830 GCA_964525675.1 uncultured Spirochaetota bacterium | reverse complement strand
TCGAGGTCTTGCAAAAGGTCGGTAAAACGGGCAGGCCTGCACACCACCCGGTTGCGCTGTACAGGGACGACAGAATAACAGGCTGGAGAGAGAACCACGTATTCAAACTGCCGTCCGGTGAGGTAGTCGCGGTATACGACGACGTAACAAAAAGCAAGCAGGCCGAAGAGGCATTGCGAGAGAGCGAGGAGAAGTTCAGGGCGATAAGCTCTTCAGCCCAGGATGCCATTCTCATGATGGACCATCGCGGAGCTATATCATTCTGGAACCGGGCGGCTGAAAGAATTTTCGGCTGGACGGAAGAGGAGGCCGTGGGTAAGAAACTGCACGATCTTCTAGCCTCGGAAAAGTACCGGGATGGATACAGGGAGGGATTTAAAAAGTTTATACGAACCGGCGAAGGCCCTGCTGTCGGGAAAAATCTTGAGCTTTCAGCATTGCGCAAAAACGGTGCCGAGTTTCCGGTAGAGCTCTCGTTATCAGCGGTAAATCTGAAAGGCAGGTGGAATGCCATTGGTATTATCCGGGACATCACGGACCGAAAGCAGGCGGAGAAGATGCTGAAGCAGGAAAAAGAGAAGGCGGATCTTGCAAGCAGGACAAAGAGTAATTTTCTGGCAAACATGAGTCATGAGATACGTACCCCGATGAACGCGGTTATCGGTTTTTCCGACATGCTTCTGGATACAGCGCTGGACAGGGATCAGCGCGAATATGCGCAAACGGTAAAGAAAAGTGCAGAGGCGCTGCTCTATCTAATAAACGATATACTCGACTTTTCCAAGATAGAGGCCGGAAAGCTCGATTTTGAAGATATTTTTTTCGATCCCGAGCTCGTTGCCTACGACGTGTGTGAGATGATGCGCCCGCAACTCGGATTGAAGCCTGTGGAGATTCTATGCCGCATCGGAGACGGGCTTCCATCACGGGTACGGGGAGATGCCGGGCGATTTCGCCAGGTTTTGACCAATCTTATGAGTAATGCCTGCAAGTTCACCGATTCCGGGGAAGTCGAGCTTTCGATTGACCTTGAAGAGGAAACCGACACCCGGGTAAGGCTTTATACGACAGTACGGGATACAGGCATCGGGATAGCAAAGAACAGACTTTCCGCTATCTTCAAGGCCTTCCAGCAGGCGGACGGATCGACAACGAGGGTATACGGCGGCACCGGTCTCGGTCTTACCATATCCAGACAGATTGCAGAGTATATGGAAGGCGATATCCGGGCTGAAAGCAGTCCCGGCAGGGGGAGCATCTTTCACTTTACCGCATGGCTTAAAAAGGCAAAGGAGAAAAAAACTAAACGCCGTTTCCCCGTTTCCCTCAGCGGAAAGAGGGTCCTTATTGCAGATGACAACAGGGCAAACCTCGATATTCTGACGCATGCACTGAGACGGGTCGGTATGAAAGTCACCGCATTGCAAAATAGTAGAGATATTGTGCCTTCTCTGAAAAAGGCTGTAGAAAGCGACAGACCGTTTTATATCTGTATCTTCGATATCCAGATGCCCGGAATGAACGGGTACGAGGTCGTAGAGAAAATCAGAAACTCCGGGCATGAATTTCGCGATATACCCCTGATGGCATTCTCCTCCCTCATGGAGAGGGATGCAAATCTATGTAAAGAGGCGGGTTTCGATGCTTATTTGAACAAACCGATCAATAGAAACCGGCTGTATCAGATGATCGAGAATGTTGCGTCCGGAAAGAATGACAGAAAGGCGCACGCAGAAGAACGAAGGATCTCTACACAGTACTCAGTCCGTGAGGATGTGAAGCATTCCATCTATATACTGCTCACCGAAGACAATCCTGTGAATCAGAAACTCGCAAAACTGATGCTCGAAAAGGCCGGATACCGTGTGGAGGTTGCCGGCAACGGAAAAGAGGCGGTGGAAAAATATACATGCAACCCGGAGGATTTCGATCTGATATTCATGGATATTCAGATGCCCAAAATGGATGGATTGGAAGCGACAAGAATGATCAGGGGAAGGGGGTTCAGTACGGTTCCTATCATCGCAATGACGGCTAGCGCTATGAAAGGCGATATGGAGAAATGCCTCGAAGCGGGGATGAATGACTATATTACTAAACCCATACGGAGAGAGCGAGTTCTTGATGCGCTCGAGAAGTATGTTTTAAAAAGGAGGGATGCATGAACATCAGCGAGCTGGCGCAAACGCTTGACCTTGAAGTCGATGAGTATCGGGAACTTTTTGATCTTTTTGTTGAAACGGGTGGATCCGACCTTGCGGCGCTGGAATCTGCAATAAAGCAGGAGGATGCCGAAAAGATCGCGGCAGCTGCCCATTCTCTGAAGGGCGCTTCGGGAAACCTCGGTTTCATGGAGCTTCACGGTATGGCAGAGGAGATTGTGGAGAAGGCGCGCAGCAACCGGCTTGAAGGTATTTTCGAATCTTTTGATGCAATGAAAAAGGCGTTTGAAACCGTTGTACAAGAGGTGTACAGCGGCTGAACGACGGTTCGTACCTGTTAAGCGGTAAAAAACAGGAGACCTGATGGGCGGTGTATGAGGAACTATCCGGACGCAAAACGTCCGGATAAAAATGTTTTTTAGCTTCGGGTTTTTTTTAACAGGCATTTGCCGCTTCGCTATTTATAAGAAAAGGCTATGAAAAAAAAGATACTGGTGGTCGATAATCATCCTCTGATACTGAAATTCATGACGACACTGCTCGAAAAAAATGGGCACACGGTCATGACCGCTGAAGATGGCCTTGACGCTCTCGATGTGTTGAACAAATTCAAACCTGAAATCATGTTTGTAGATCTTGTGATGCCGCACATCAGCGGGTACAAGCTG
>CAZGJW010000091.1:0-11974 GCA_964525675.1 uncultured Spirochaetota bacterium | reverse complement strand
ATCGTCCCCACCGTTGGTGTCTCCACCCCTGGTGTCTCCACCCCTGGTGTCTCCAATTTCTTTACTACTGGAAATTTCTTCGGACACTTCTTCCGTATAAACCTCCTGAACTTCAGGTTGCTCCTCCGTATCAGGTTCCATATCTTCCTCCACGTCTTCTATCATGTTGTCTCCGTTATAACTATTCTCTGTAGCCATGTCTTAGAATTATTTCCCCCGTTTCTTCTGAACATCGAATGAACCGGTAAAACTGCAGACGTTACAGCACCTCATTGCTTTTTAATTACGTTATTTGATTGGTGTACATGATTTTTATTAAAACAACCCCGCCTCTGCTTAAATTCCGTAGAGCAGACAACCGATGTGGCTTTTTATGAGGTTTAATACAGCAGATCTAAGGTATGTATTTTTTGTGAATCGTGTAAAAGCACCCTCTTCTACGTAACTTCAAATAAGTTATCTGTGATACTCGCCGCGAAGTGGCTTGCGCCACTTCTCACGTCAGGCGCACGTTACTTTGTACACATGACAGATTTCCTGCCTTTACGCCGCCACTCACTGACAGACGGTACTTTCAAGCTATTATATTATACACGTCGTGTCAATAGAAAATTTTCATTTCTCTAAATAATATCGCTAATTTTTTCAATCAGCTTCAGTACATCTTCATACAGCGGTTTCAATTCATACTCGATCATATCACCGACGGATACCATATCACCGTTTTTGAATGACTCTTCAATCTCCTTCAACCCTTCGGAAATACTCCCGATAACCTCCCGTATGCTCTTTTCCGATACCCTGATTTCATCCATCCTATCATGGTGTTTCTGCATGAAGAACCCGAGCATGAATACGAGCTCATCGAGAAGCTCGGTTATAAATAAAATATCGTTCAATGCCGGGGCGTCTCTACCAATTTGAAGATTTTTTCCTATGTTTTCAAATTTATCTACAGAGCTCTGTGTTACGCTGCATAGATCTGCAAGGACGGATTTGAAAAACGCATCCGTATTTTGTGGCTTCTGCATGGATATACCGTTTTTGACTACCGCCCATGTCGCCACCCTCGGGAGAACACGGAGAAGACCGTCCAGGATACCGGCAATTTCAGGTAAATCAGCCGTATCCATATAGCGCCTCTCAAACTTCTGTACTGCAGCATGAAGACAACCGAGCATCTCCCGCAATGAAACGCCATTTTCATCCAAAACAGCAAACTCTCTAATGAGAAGAAGACTACATGCGCCGGACAAGCCGTTTTCCACAAGCATCAGCCCTTCCAGGACGGCATCGTGATTTTCAAGACGAGCGGACTGCAGATAGCGGCTTTTGAAATCGACTATGTACTCACCAATCGTTTCCAGGGTATTCAGTGCATACTCCGTCGGAGACAAGGTTTGAATCTTCAGCATTGAAATCCCGTTTATCCCTTTATGAAGGGTTTCCGAAGGAGAATCCAGGGTAATACGCTCGTCATCTGCGGATATCGAACTGATGACCCGGCCGTTTTTAAATACCCATTTTTCGACACTGTCAATAACTTCATTGAGGTTTTTTTCATTCTCAAGCCTAAACTCGAGTTTCTCATCGTTTATAAGAATATCCATGCATATATCTCCTACTTTGTCTTGAATTGATTCGAGAAGTTTTCAAGCCTTTTCTGGTTCTGGTCCAGCTCATTGAGCGATTGCTGCATAAGTGTAAAATCCTTTTCCAGCTTTTTTCTATAATCTTCAAGGTGTACATTCCAGTCATCTATCTTTTTCTCTTCGTCTTTGATCCTTCCATCCGTTGCCTTTACACGGTAGGCAACTATGCCGTTTGCCGGATTGGTGTATCCTTTCAGCGTTTTTTCCAGGGTAAAGGCAACCCCGTTATCTATAACGGCATCGTTATTCGTGTCTGCACCGAAGAGATCTTTGATTGCTTCAGGAAATTTGTCAAAGGATTGGACAAAGGCGTCCTCATCAACCTGCAGGTACCCGCCCTTGATGTCATTCCAGTCTGAGTTTACGGCCCCCATTGAAATGCCGATTTGGGCAAGCAGGGAGAGCTCTTTCCCCTTTTTAGTCGGATACGGGTTCATCATAATATTCTGCAGTTTATTCTTGAGCCCCATCACCGTAATATCCCCTGTTAGCACTCCTGCTTCGGTCTTGTCCTTAAGATTCTCCCCCGGAATAACTTTTGTCTGCTTGTTAATATACTCGAGCAGTTCGTTATAACCCTTCATGAGCTGAATGATCTGGTTTGTTATCTTTTCATAATCGCGGTCGATAACAAGATTTATTTCCCTGTCGGTTGTGCCCTTTATATCGAGTGTTATACCCTTGATGGCATCGTCTATCTGATTTCCATCACGCTGCACCTTTACACCATCGATGTACACAACGGCATCCTGGGCTTCCTGAATGAGGTGCTTTGGAGAAATTCCCGGCCGGGCCGACTCGTCGACTATTTCGAGATCCGCGTATTCAATCCGCCTGCCTGTATTTTTGTTGACCATCAGTACGCTGGTGATCTTCTCATCCTTCGTGCCGATATCCGAAAGTCTGTAACTGTATTCCTTTTCGTCGGCGCCAAGTCCTTCAACCGTTATTTCGTGCACGACGCCGTCGGCGTTCTTGAAGGCAAGAACAGTATTATCCACAACTTCCGCAGGCTTCGGCTCCTCTTTCTTCTCAGGTTCGATCCCGGAAACCGGATTGCCCCCAATGATATCTATGTCTTTAACCGTGACCTTGCCTATATTATTCAGCTTTGGAAAGACAAGCGGTTCCTGGCCCTCCTCCCTTCGGGGCAGCTCGATCGCCTTCATCCTGACCTTTACCATGATTGAGGGCCTGACCGCAACTTCCCGATCTAGCGAAAACTCAACTTTTCCTTCAGGCTCAAGGGCAAGATGATTATCCTTCAGTGTGAATTTCGTTTTTTGATCCGCGCGCGTCAGCCTTTCTGAAGCGAAGCGAGTATCGTATGCAATACCGGTCTTCTCCTCGAAAAGACCGATACTTTTCAGGAACTGGAGTGTTTGGGGTTCACTTGAAGTTATTGTATTATTTTGACCGGTTTTTTGTGTTTCAATAACGAGTACCGATGTTTTATCGGTGTCATGCGTTATTTTTGAAGTAAGGTAGCCTCCAGCCTGTCCGTTCAATGCATCGGACAGATTTTCTATACGGCCTCCGTTGAAAACCACGTCTATATCCGCATCGCCGACCTTCAGTTTAAGTGTTTGCCTGTTAAAGACAGCGGTATTGTCAACCGGGTCTGTAACAATTCTCTCTCTCTGTGCGGCCTGTTTGATTTTCACCGATGCTTTTGCAGGTTCTGCCGTACGTGCAGCCGTCGCCGTGAGGAAATCTTCCGCGCTGGAATGGGCTATTTTGTCTTCAAAGGGGGATCGAAAACCGTAGAGGGAACGAGCGCCATCCTGAACAGCTTTGATTTTGTTTCCGAGTGTGGACCAGGCGCTCTTCTGTTTATCGAAAAGCTCTTTGGACCTTTCGAACTTGTCGAGTTTTTTGCTCTCTACCTTTACCAGTTTCTCGATGATACCTTTAACATCTATATTACTGGATATTCCCGGTAGATTGATATCAGACATGGCACGCCCCGGAGCGTTATAGAAATTCCCTCCGGGTAATTCATCTGCTACATCTCATCGACAGGCTCAATCATCTTTCCTCGTCGACCAGCAAACCGATCATTTCCTGAATCTTCGCCACGAGATGCAACAATTGCTCCGGAGGTATTTCTTTAATTACCTTATCGGTTTTCGTGTCGATTACCTTAACAACCACTCTGTTCGTCTTCTCATCAATCCTGAAATCAAGCCGCTTGTTGAAGATGTCTCCTGCGCTCCTCAGTTTTTCAATAGCCTCGTTGACAATCACTTTTCCTTCAGTTACATCCCCTGCCTTCAGGGTGGATGTAATATCAGCCCCCTTTTCGACTGTCGTTGTCCCGTCAGGCGGCATTCGTTTTTTTGCAATTAAAAGTGAATTCAACTCAGGCGGTCTGTTTCCGGTGATAATATCAATACCCATCTTATTCACCTCCATTTTATTTCATGGAGCAGATGTACAGTACTGCTCTCTTTATAAAAATCCTGCGGCCGTAAAGGCCGCAGGTCTGCGATCGGTTTACAGCCTAATCTAAAAGCTTCAGAACTGATTCAGGCATCAGATTGGCCTGCATCAGCATTGCAGTAGCCGATTTCTCGAGAATCTTGAGGCGCATGAAATTCACGATTTCAGAAGCCATATCGGTATCCCGAATTCGCGATTCAGCAGCCTGTAGATTCTCATGTGCAACTGCGAGGTTGTTTATAACATGCTCGAGCCTGTTCTGAACCGCTCCAAAAACAGCACGCTGCTTTGAAACGATATCGACAGCCCGGTCAACCCTCGCAATCGATTTATTTGCCGCGTCAACGCTGCTCATCGACAGACCCGATATACCGATGGCTGCAGACGTCATCGTCTTCATGCCAACCGTTATCGACTGACCCTCATTCGGTCCGATTTGAAAGCGAAAACTTTCCTTCGAACCGTCAAGGATCTTATATCGATTAAACTCGGTTGATTCGGCTATCCGGTCAACCTCGGCAACCAGCTGCGACACTTCGACCTGAATGAGACTTCGGTCCTCGTCGGTATACACACTGTTTGCCGACTGCACCGACAGCTCTCTCAAACGGTGAAGAATGGCGTGGACCTCCTGCAGAGACCCTTCAGCAGTCTGAATAAAGGAGATGCTGTCAAGAGCATTTCCCTGTGCCTGCTTTATGCCACGAATCTGAGACCTCAGCGTTTCTGATACAGCCAGTCCGGAAGCATCGTCACCAGCCCTGTTTATGCGCATCCCGGATGCAAGTTTCTCGATGGACTTCGAGATATTTCTCTCAGCCCTCGACAGTATCCGGTTTACAAAGACAGCGGATATATTATGGTTAATGATCATACAATCTCCTCCCTCCGTAGAGATTTAAATGCTCAGCTATCCATAGACTGTCTTTCACAGCACGGCGAAGTGTTGAGGTATTCACCGATCACAGGACACCTTTCTCACGACACCGCTGTAAAAACATACACTCGATAGCCTGTCTGCAGGAGGATCACTCCCAACTGCATGCACAGGTCTCAGTGTACAACAGGATCTGGAACAGGCTTTTTTTCCGTCACCCCCTCTTCTTTTGCCAGGCAGCAATTTCAGTCCTTTACAGGACCTATCCTTTACAGGACCTGTCCTTTCCAGGACCCATCCTCACCCGAGGAGCTGGAGAACCGATTGAGGTTGTAAATTGGCCTGAGCCAGCATTGCAGTACCTGACTGAACTAGAATCGTGTCTTTCACAAACTCAACCATCTGTGTCGCCATATCGGTATCACGGATGAGCGATTCCGCAGCCTGAATATTCTCAGCACCGACAAGAACTCCCTTCACTGCCATTTCGAAGCGGTTCTGATAGGCACCAAGGTCCGCTCTCTGGCGCGACACTGTTTTAAGCGCTTCATCTACAGTCCCGATGACAGAATTGGCCTGACCTGGGGTTGAAATACTTATCGCCCTTCCGTCGACTTTCAGGGCGAGTGCATCTGAGGTCATTGTCCCTATGTAGGCTCTCTCCCGCTGATCCATATTGGCACCGATGTGAAACCACATCGAGGCAGTGGGAACGCCGCCGTGGGCAGGATTTGCAAATGCGCCTGTCAGCATATTGTATCCGTTGAACTGGGCATGTGATGCAATCCTGTCGACCTCATCCACAAGCTGCGATACTTCAACCTGTATCTGCATTCTGTCGGCATCGGAATAGATACCATTTGCAGATTGAACCGCCAGCTCTCTGATCCGGTGAAGAATATCCTGCGATTCCTGCAGGTAGCCTTCGGTTGTCTGGATGAAACTAACGGCATTCTCTATGTTACGTGCCGCCTGTTTCAATCCACGTATCTGGGACCGCATCTTTTCAGATACGGCCAGACCGGAGGCGTCATCACCGGCCCGCGTAATCCGTTCTCCTGAAGCCAGTTTAGCAATATCCTTGTCAACATCGAGGTTTTTGAACTTCAGGATGCGGTTGGCGTAGAGAGCACTCATGTTGTGGTTGATAATCATTCAACTACCCTCCTTGATAGGTTTTGTGCTTCCCTGCACGGTTTTTTTTCAAGGTACTCCTTGAAGTCCTATACCTTGAAAACAGAAGAATATACTCCGATGCGTGCCTCGTTTCATTCTCCCGTTCCGATCTGTCCCATAACATAATGGAAACGCAATCGTTTTACCGCATGAAGGCCAGCAACTAACAGTAGGCCCCCGAATGAGTGCAGGACTCAGCAGCCTCACGGGGAAAGCCAGTTTGGCCCCCCTTTCACGCTATTTCCAACCCAAAAATCTACCTCCCTGTAATCAGCGGGAGGTTAGATTTCATACGCCTTGAAAAAGGTCGTCTTGAACAAGGCGCGGGAAAAAGGCAGGGGGCATAGGATAAGTTACTGGCATACCCATTAACATGGCGGGCCATCATCATGACGTGCCATTAACATGGAGGGTGTTTCATTTGTCCGAGATACACGAGGGGTCTCAGACACCCGGTCGCTATTTCAAAGATCGTGTGTTCGTCCGCTTCATTTTATTAATCACGCTTTGCCTTGTCCCCGTTTGTTTGACCCGGGCCCCGAAATCAAAGTGGCGTATGTCCCGAGTATCAAACAGTAACTTGCTCGAAGTTACTTAAAAGCTCCTGCCAAGCTCCCGGGGCTATCGTCCCTTGCAGGACTATTAAGCCCCGGGAATACTTCAACAGGCAGACACCTGAAGCAACGAACTAAGAGAAACACATTCTCATACACGCGGAGCAGAATTCATGCGGAGGGAAACTCCACGTGCACTATGATTATGCGCGGAGTATAACCGATACAACCAATCGGCGGAGGGAATTACCGCGCTCATCACTCAAAAAAAACTAACGAAACAACTGAAGCACACTCTGCGGCAACAAATTCGCCTGCGCCAGCATAGCCGTGCCTGATTGCACAAGAATCTGGTTTTTCGTAAATTCAACCATCTGTTCGGCAATGTCCGTATCCCTGATACGGGATTCTGAGGCCTGCATATTCTCATACCCTGCAAGCAGTCCTTTTGTAGCGTATTCAAGTCTCGTCTGGTAGGCGCCGAGATCCGCACGCTGTTTAGAAACCTTCATCAGCGCCTGATCGACGATGCCGATCACCCTGTTTGCCTTCGCCGGCGTGGAGAGAGATATTGTGGATCCAGTCGAAATAGCGCGCATCTCAAGGCCGCGCGCGTTCATTGTTTGGATGTATACCTGCTCTCTCTGATCCATATTAGGACCGATATGAAACCACATCGAAGCGGTAACCATGTTTTCACCGGTTGGTCGCGCAAACCTGCCGGTCAGCATGTTCATACCGTTGAACTGCGCATGCGAAGCGACTCTATCGACTTCATCGACGAGCTGGGATATCTCAACCTGAATCTGCTGTCTATCCTCAGAGGTATAAATTCCGTTCGAAGCCTGAACGGAGAGTTCTCTTATCCGCTGGAGGAGGTCCTGAATTTCCTGGAGGTACGCCTCTGTTGTCTGTATGAAAGAAATACCGTCTTCGGCGTTCCTGGCAGCCCGGCGCAGTCCCCGAATTTGAGACCGCAATTTTTCGGAAACGGCGAGCCCTGAAGCATCGTCACCGGCGCGGTTTATCCTCATGCCGGATGAAAGTCTCTCAATATCCTTGTTGATGTTCCAGTTGTTGAACTTTAAAATCCTGTTCGCAAAAATCGCACTGAGATTGTGATTGATAATCATATTTTCCTCCTTGAAAAAATTCCAGGCGTCCTTGCCCTGCATTTAAAAAAAGCTAAACTGCTCTCATAAATGTACGATATTTATACTGTATTGAAGCTGCAGGCATCACCTCCTTGCGTGTAGACAGACGGGAACTTCCCTGTTCCCGGTGAAGCATGTTATACGAAGCACAGAAGCTTCACGCCATACATCATGATGATTCGAAGATGTGGATTCCCTCTTTTGGTTTATCGGCTGTCTCCGTTGAAAACTTTACTAAAATCGCCTCCTCGCTGTTTTCGAGTCCGTGCACAAATCTCCCCAGAAAAATGTTATTTAAAAAGATTAACAAATATTTAAGCGTCTCCACCTCACATCTGTTCAATTGCCTCGATACCGAGAAGCTCGAGCCCTTTTTTTAAAACCTTCTTTACCGAAAACACTACCAGCACACGGGATAATGAAAGCGTCTGATCCTCCGTAATAACCCTGTGAGTGGCATAGAAAGCATTGAACCGGGACGCCAGTTCGAGAAGATAGCGCGCAATAACAGACGGCTCGAATTCCCAAGCTGCCCTTTGTATGACCTGATCAAACTCATTTACCAGAAGCACTACAGAATATATAGTGCTGTCATCATCTGTGTATACAAGGCCTTCCCTGTAAGTAATATCACCATAACGCTCACTGTATTTTTTCAGGAGGCTTGATATACGTGCATGGGTGTACTGAAGATACACCCCGGTTTCACCATTGAAGTTCAGTACTTCATCCCAGTTGAAAGTAATATCCTTCAGCCGGTAATTTTTCAGGTCATTGAAAATGATCGCACCAACACCGACCGCTTCTGCAACAGTCTTTTTATCCTGTATATCCGGATTCTTTTCCTCAATTATCGTCTCAGCAAGAGAGGCCGCGCGATCCATAACATCTTCGAGAAAAATAATGTTGCCCTTTCTCGTGCTCATAGCACCCTCTTTAAATCGGATCTGGCCGAACGGCACATGATGGCATTTCGAATACCAGGGCATCCCCATCTTTTCCAGAACCCTGAATACCTGCCTGAAATGAAGCTGCTGTGGGGTCCCAACAACGTAGAGTGCGAGATCGAAATGAAAGGTCTCATACCTGTAAAGTGCGGCAGCAATATCGCGTGTTATATACAGGGTCGAACCATCCTTTTTCCTTAACAGGGCGGGCGGCACGTCTTCGAGAGGAACGATGAGTGCGTCTTCACTTATTGCGGTAATGCCGCTCTCGATAATTTTTTCAACCGTTGATTCGAGCATGGGGCCGTAAAAACTTTCACCCGTATACTGTTCGAATGAAACACCAAGCCGCTTATAAATTCTTTGAAAATCTTCAAGACTGAGGTCGGCAAAACGCTTCCATAGCCTCCGTGACTCTTCGTCACCCTTTTCGAGTTTCCTGAACCATTCGCGCGCATCGTCTTCGAGGGCCGGTATTCTTTCAGCCTCACGGTGAAACCGCACGTATAGATCGTAGAGAAAGCGGATGGGGTTGTCTTCGAGCCCCTTTTCATTTCCCCATTTTTTATATGCGGTGATAAGTTTACCGAATTGTGTACCCCAGTCACCAAGATGATTGATCCCGATGACTCTGTAGCCGAGGAATATGTGGATCCTTTTCAGCGCGTTACCGATAACAGTTGACCTTAGATGTCCGATTCCGAACGGTTTTGCGATATTCGGTGATGAAAAATCGATGACAACTGTTTTGCCCTCTCCGTACGACTGTAACGACTTAAATGTTGATTTGGTAATATCCTTTATTATGTCTCCGATTACGGTCGTTCTATTCAGAAAGAGATTGAGGTAGGGGCCACGCGCCTCAGCGCCCTCTATGAGGCTGTTTTTTTTGTCGAAGCCTTCTATTTTCCGCGCCAGATCGCGCGCTATATCTGCAGGATTCCTCCTCTCAAGCTTTGCAAACTGAAAGCAGGGAACCGCATAATCACCAAAAGCACCGTTCGGCGGAACTTCGAGAAGCGCTTGCAGGCTTTCCTTCATACCACCGGCGATACTTTCAAGAGCCCCTGCAAGCTTTGCCTTAATATCGATACTCATAAACCGACTTTTTCATTTTTGATAACCTTCGCCTCGCCTTTGAGGTTATCGATGATTTCATTCAGTTGATCATTGTACTGTTTCTGCAGGAGCTGCATCCGAATCTGCTGGCGAGCGACATCTATATCGACACCCGCAAAAAGTTTTTTATTCTGATTGTAAATCGTCTCTATCTGCTCATCGGGAACCTCTTTTAGAAGAGGTTCGATCTTCTCGTTGAGGTACACCTGAATGACAGCCCTTCTCGTTACCGCCTTTATCAGATCCTGCACGTCCTTTCGTTTCAGGTACCCCTCGGTGACCGATTTGTCGTAAATCAGGTATTCATTGATCAGATTCGCGAGAAATTTCTTTTTATTGTTTATATCGTTTTCATATTTCTTCTTATCCTCGGCCGTAATAGGAAGTGAGTATACATGAACATTGAATTCGCGATCGAAGTCCTGCAGTGAAATAACCGTATCGTTGATTTTCACAACCCAGGTTTTGCTGTCCTGCTGCGTCTGTGCAAACGCCCGGGCGCTGCCCAGGTATCCAGACTTTCTTAGTAAAAGGTAGTTTCCCGTAAGACTGCCGACCACGAAAACAATTACTATAATACCAATTATTATTTTTTTCATTTTAAGTCCTCTCCCTGTACTGCTGTTAATCTAATTACGAAAATTGGCCGGGACAATACAATTCCAACCGTTCAGCGGTACTGAATCTCTGTGTCAAACCGGTTCAGTGAACGGGCCCTGCGGTTTTCCTCGATGATATAGGTGTTCTCGTAACCGACCGCTCCGCCTGGAAAAATAAACTTCGGTTCAAATGCCACCGCCATCCCGGGCATCAGCTCCCCTTCGAACCTTTCTGTAATTATGGGAAACTCATCGAGCTCGAGCCCTACTCCATGCCCGATAAAACGCACCCCTCCCATGAATATACCACCAGGCTGCTGGTTATCAACATACGTATTGATTTCTCTATATATATCCGGTATTTCAGTCCCACTCTCAACCGCCTCGCAAAACAGTTCATGACATGTGTGAGAAACAGCGTGCGCGTGTTTAAGCGCCGGCTCAAGATCGCCGAAAGCAAAAATACGCGTACAATCGACGATATAGCCCTCATGAACAAAAACCGCATCGATGAGAAGCGGCTCATTAGAACCGACCTTCCGGTGGCTCGCCCCTGACGGAAAAGCAATAGTCACCCCGGTACCGCATGCGGATGGAGAATCCATCGCAGAATGTTTTGCAGCATTTTCTCCGCTCACAATGTACCTCTGCTCCGCTTCCATGTTGAATGTTCTGGTCCGAATGGTGAGGGAGGACCCCTCCTCCAGTAGAAGCGAGATAAACCGCATGTATATTTGATACTCGCTCATGCCGGGAGACAGAATTTCCCCCAGTTTTTCGAATACACGGTCGAATCTTCTTCCGCTTTCGTTGAGAAGCTCGATCTCAAAGTTGGATTTTACCGCACGCTGCATACGAACGATTGTGGATATATCCACAAACGACACGTCTGGAAGAGACTCGACGAGAGCCCGGTACAGTTTGACAGGTAAAACATCGATCTCGATGCCTATTCTTCCCCGGTTCAGGCCCGTATCTTTTATATATTCACACACATCACTGAGCTTCGTCATCGCAATTATGGTATCAAGCGGCGATTCTTCGCGGGCGCGTGAAAGGGTCCGCCGCACGAACAACACCGGGCCACTCGGGCTCCCGGCAAGCAGTACGCCGTCCTGAATGGTACCGCTATAGTACAGTCGATCGACATTCTGCACAATGAGAGCGCAGTCGATGCCTTCACGGGACAGTGATTCCGCAAATCGAGACAGCCTCGCCTTTATTTCAGTTTCCGGAAACGTTCTCATATTCGAATAGCTCCTTGAGGAATTCGTACCTCTCATCACTGTTGTCGAATACCCTGTATATGTGGAGTGTGTTGTAATCTTTCGGAGAAATGCTGAAGATTTTCCTGTTTTTACTGATCTTCTGTATAAGGCCGATAATATCCACCCTGCTCTGCTCAAAGGTAAGCTGCAGCTCATTTTCCCTCTCCCTGAAGTGCTTGATCCCCA
>CAZGJW010000090.1:0-12005 GCA_964525675.1 uncultured Spirochaetota bacterium | reverse complement strand
TTTGTAGCCTAATTCATTATAACATAAAGAAATATAATGAATTATCGAAAAAATGACAATGAGAAAATAACTGATTTTTGTAAATCTTCTCCTTGTTGAATGCACTTAAATTCAATGCACACATAATCTTACATGCTTTTTGTTCGGTGTTATATAGTACCGAAAAAGAACGGCTTCTCTCGGACAAGTAAAAATATGAGGGGCAAATAACGCTCATTAAGACTCAGAAAGAGTATGAAGCAATAACCAGTGAGATTGTGTACAGATCAATAAAAAACTTTAGAGTATGGAAGATGAAGAAACTTCCGCTGCAAAAGATATAGAGAACCTTGAAAAAGAACTTGAAGAATTGAAAGAAGCTACCAACGAGCTCAAGGGATATGCCAAAGAGAGTAAAGCAGTTCAGATCCAGCGGGACATACTAATAAGAAACAGAGAAAATATGTGCGTTAGTGCAAATACAACAAAATGTGTTGAGAGTTAAGTTGGAGAGGCTTTCCCTCTGAAGGATACTCCGGAGAAAAGCTTTGTGGACCCGACAGAGGGAATACTCATGACAATACCCTGCGCACTCCGGATGTTATTGCCGCTACTTTTGGTCGCCGCTCTCTTCTTCAAGATCCGAGATCGCCTTATTCACATCTTCGAGGCTTTTACTGAGCATATCAGCCTGAGACTGCAGTGCTTTTACCTGATCCTCTCTGGAAACAGGCGCCGCTCCATAGTAGGGATTCACAGGAGGATATGCATACCCTGGAGCAGTAGCCCCGTAATCCCCCCGTGCCCAATAGGGGAGCCCGGTTGCATAGTACATGTGTCTATAGCCGCGGCCTCTTCCCCAGGCGCCTCCTCCCCAGAATCCGCCTCGACCTGGAGCAGGGTTTAAATATCCGGGCATAGAATATCCTGCGCAGTACCCGGCTGCGCGTCCTGTCATTGGTCCCATTCCACCGGGGCCGGTTCCATCACCGCGTGGCATAACCACACCTCCTAGCAATATAATTTGATACTCTTCATGTATATTAATACAAATACCGTGCCAAAATTAAAAGATCTGCACCAATCACTTCAAATTCCTTTATTTTATTTAACTCCGGGCATTAATTTAATTAAATGGGACGATGAATCCGGATATATACCCATTCTATACTACATATTGTAGAATGATGCCGCTGTATACGGTTTTTGCATTACTTTTTTTCGTTGCATTACTTATTTTTTTAAACAGCTTTTGTTGCAAAATGAAACATGTTTAATTTTTAACAGATATTTCTTTATTACAATGACTTGTAAAAACCGGTCACATTTAAAAACAATAGACAAATAGGTGGAACCGTATTATTTTGGTAATGAAACCCATTATCAATTTTAATGAGGAGGAAACTATGCCCAGAGGAGATGGAACCGGTCCGGCAGGAGGCGGTGCGGGCACCGGAAGAGGAATGGGAGGCAGATCAGGCCGCGGCGGCGGCGCAGGCTTGGGGCCAGGGGGTGGATGTGTATGTCCGGCATGCGGAAAAGAGGTGACACACAGGCCCGGTACACCGTGCACCAGCATGCGATGCCCCGATTGCGGAACCCCAATGCTCAGAAAATAGCATCGTGCATAAAAAACACGGCCGTTTTTCGTAGACGCTGGATAAAGCTGCAGAATAAACGAAAGGAATACATCTATGAGACGAACAATCGCCATATCGAGCGGTAAAGGTGGTACGGGAAAAACATTTGTTGCAACTAACATCGCTGCAGTTCTTGCACAGGAGGGTCTGCAGATCGATACCTGCGCTAAAATCCTGCAAAAAGGGAGACTGACATATCTCGACTGCGATGTGGAGGAGCCGAACGGCCACCTCTTTCTGAAACCGGTCATTTCCGGCAAAGAGGATGTTCTACTTACCTCACCGGCTGGTATCGATGACTCCCTGTGCACAAAATGTGGCAGATGCGTGGAGGTATGCAACTACAACGCAATTACGAAAATCAACGATACGATGCTTTTTTTCAACAATCTCTGTCATGCATGTGATGCGTGCAAAATCGTCTGCCCGGTGAACGCGATTATTGAAAAGGAAAAGAAGATCGGCACCCTTGTGCACGGTGAAAGCGGTCTCATCGACGTGCATTACGCGCTTCTTGAGACTGCTGAGGGCGGAATGTCTCCCCGCTTGATCAGGAGAGTCAAAGAGTATACTGCAGAAGGAATCAATATACTCGATTCTCCCCCTGGCACGGCATGCCCGGTTGTGGAAACGCTGAAAGATGCGGACCTCTGCGTTCTCGTAACAGACCCCACTCCTTTCGGAATCAACGACCTGCGCCTTGCGGTCGAGATGTGCAGGGAGCTTGATCGGGAACCGGTTGTTCTTGTCAACCGTGCCGAATACCGGAATGACGAATTGAAGATCTACTGCAGGGGCGAAGGGCTTGAAATCATCGGTGAAATACCCGATGACCGCAGGATAGCGGAAACATACTCAACCGGAGCGCTCGTTGTGGATCGTATTCCGGAATACAGGGACCTTTTTGCCAGGCTTGCACGGGACATGTGTGCTGCAGCAGGCGAAAAGAGAACTGCCAGGAAAAAACCCGCAAAGGCCGTACCGTCTGCCAGCATTGCTCACACATCGGTGGATGCCGATATCCATGGAGGGGAAAGGCCGGCGGAGGTTGTGGTCATAAGCGGCAAAGGAGGGACCGGAAAAACATCGATTGTTGCCGGTTTTACCGCGCTCTCCAATAAAATCATCATTTCGGACTGTGATGTCGACGCTGCAGACCTGCATCTCATTCTCCAGCCTGAAGTGAAGGAATCGGGCCTTTTCAGTGGTTCGTATCTCGCCTCGATCGATCAGGACAGATGTACCGGATGCGGCCGCTGCTACGATGCATGCCGCTTCGATGCCATTGATACGGTTGAGGATAACGGCAAATTGAAGTATACTATAAATCCGACGTCATGCGAAGGCTGTGGGGTGTGCGGTCTTGTATGCAGGGATAATGCCGTACACCTGACGGAAGCGGTTAATGGAGAATGGTTCGTGTCGGACACCCGGTTCGGGCCAATGAGCCATGCAAAGCTTGGAATCGCGGAGGAGAATTCAGGAAAACTCGTGACCCTTGTGCGGAATAAAAAAGACAGGTTCGCCGGAGAAAGACAGATTTCTCTTTCGGTTATCGACGGGTCACCGGGAACAGGCTGTCCGGTCATTTCTTCGATTACCGGTGCTGATTATGCGGTTGTGGTGACCGAGCCGACCGTATCCGGCGTACATGATCTTGAACGTATACTGGAGGTAACAGGCTTTTTCCGGGTGCGAACAGGTATAATCGTCAATAAATACGATCTCAATGAAGAAATGACCGACAGGATCGGGGAGATCGCCCTCGAAAGGGGGTGTGAGCTGTTAGGACGTATTCCCTATGACACTGCTTTTATCGATGCGCAGATTCAAGGCCTCTCGATTGTTGAATACAGCAACGGCCCGGTAATGGATTCCCTGAAAGAAATCTGGGAAACTGTAACATCACAGGTGCTACAGGCCCGGCCTATACCTGCAAAAAAGAGAGAACAATGACAATCGGTGAAAAGTACAGTAAAATACGGGAGGATGTCCCTGAACACGTCACCATAGTTGCCGCTGTCAAGACAAGAACGGCTAACGAGGTCGCCCAGGTAATCGATGCGGGTGTTACGGATATTGGTGAAAACTACGTTCAGGAGGCAGAGACTCTACACAACGAGCTCGGCGACGCGGCAAAGAGCATACAGTGGCACATGATCGGGCATTTGCAGACCAACAAGATCAACAAGGCCCTTGAGCTTTTCAATGTTATTCAGACGATTGATTCCCTTAAAAAGGCGGATGCGGTCAATAGAAGGGCAGCTGAGCGCGGGAAGGTTGTCCCCGTGTATATTGAGGTAAATATCGGAAGTGAGCTGACAAAAAGCGGATTCAGCCCGGAGTATGTACTGATCGAGGATCTGATAAATGAAATGGCCGGGATGGAATTTCTGAGGGTCAAGGGGCTCATGACAATGGGCCCAGTCACAGGGGATCCGGAAGAAATACGCCCGTACTTCCGAAAGACACGGCAGATTTTCGACAGGCTCTGCACGCTTCACCTTCCGCACATCGATATGAAAACACTGTCAATGGGGATGTCTCACTCATACAAAGTGGCGATAGAGGAGGGGAGCACCATGGTCAGGTTGGGCACAGTACTTTTTGGAACAAGAATCTATCAGTAGACCTGTTTCATTCATCAACTGCCCGCCTGACCGCTTCTCCTGCCAGAAGCTTTAGCGAATCAATAATCGGGACATTAATATCACCATCATCGTTCAACAGTGATCTGTCCGTTCCTGTCGGGCACGATACTGCGCACTGAAATCATTGAAAGTCTGTTTTGAATAATTGAGGCTTTAATAAACGCGTCCGTGGCGAGAATACCCGCAGCATTTATTCCGGAGAAGTGTAATTTAATATAATTTTCTATAACATCTATAATCGATATTATAGAAATGGTAATATTTTTTTGGAGATCCTCGATAAAAAAATGCGCAGTAACGCAGGGCATTACAATAAAATCAGCGCCTGCCCGCACGAGGGCTTATGCGGTGTCAACCATCAGAGGAACAGGGCTTTTCCCCGTGCCCTGTACTGCAAACGGTCGGGAAGGGATTTTCGGGTTGCTGTACATAATAACGCGCAGATGATCCTGTTCCTTTTTCACCGGAGTCTGCGCGATGATTTCCCTGTATAGCTGATGCGTCGCCTCAGGACCTTACCACCGCGCACACCGATTATTTTCTCACTCATGAGAGATACCCGAATAAATATTACTCAGTATAGTCTGATTGTTAGTAAGCGCCTCCACCGCTGATCCGCGAGCTTCATTTTCTACATGCTTATCATTACAGGTAGTCTCATCTCCTTCAGCTCGTTTCGCATCCTGTTTACATGGTCCACATACTCCTTGTTTATGAGCCTTCCGGTCACAACGTCGTAGCATTCCTGATAGGTAAGTCCCTTTGGCGGATCCTTGAGCTGGTTTTCATACTTCTCGAGGAGCTTGAGTACAATCGGATTCGCCTCTTTTCTCGTTAATTTCGAGGCTGCTTCAGCCACCTCCACATTGAGAACATGGTCAAGCGGAACAATACTGTCAGGAGTAACTGCAATCGACGGATGCCCCGAGAGCATATTACCTCCCGAGGTAACGACGCAGGTGTGATATGCCGCCATTTCCTGGTAGTAGCAGTCCGTTCCCGCTCCTCCACCAAGATAGGGGAGGTTCAGAGTCGGATACGGGGCATTTCTGTGTATTGCCTGGTTTGCAAGACTTATTATCCACAGAAGCGGGCGTGTCGAGGAGACCCGAAGTTTTGTGTGCAGGGGCGCGTTATAATTGTAGGTTCCGCGAAAAACGAGTATACCGAGGAGGTTGTACACAACCGTTACGATTACATTTCCTTCCGCCCCTCCGTTGTATCCGCCGAACAGAGGCGTAGATGTAGAGCCGATATTTGCCCCGATATTCGTATAGAACGCAACCTTGTCGAGCGCCTCAAAATCGACAACCAGCTCTGCGAGTGAGTCGACCAGATATCCGTCAGACGGCCGAAGTCCGAAGTTTGGGTGTGAGGCAGCAAACATTGAAATCGGTCCAGTCGCGGTTGAAATGCCGTTTAAAATGGGAAGACCCGGCCGGCCGGCCCTTCTGCACGCATCCCGGGCCATGGTCACAGTTTTCAATGCAGCGAGCACCTCATGGGGTGATCTGACACGGGCATCCTTTCCTCTGATATTTATCGATGTCGGTATGGAAAGGGAGTTTGCCTTACGTATGCTCGCAAGACCCTCGACCTGAGCCATGAATATAGCTTCGGATGTGGTATAAATGCCGCCTCCGCAGTGGTACCAGGGCTCTGTGTGCTCATCCGGCTTTCTCGACCGCATGATTTTTCTATCCGGACCTTCCCCGAACGTTGATTCAGACGGGGCTTTTGCAGCAGCCTGAAGAATCTCGTCCTTTGTAAACTCCATCACCCTCGATGTGTCGGGACAGTACGCGCCGACCCGCGCAAAAAAATCAACGGCAGCATCGAAAATGGTGTCTGCGAGGGCATCATCGGACGGAAGCGGGGTTTCAGGGTTGTATTTAATTTTATACTGCTGAATGACCTTTTTCAACTCGGGTACGAACCGTTTCAGGTAGTAGTCCTGGTCGGACATGAGCGGGCCTTCAACGGCCCTGTCTATAACTTCCATGAAACTTAACATTGGAGCCTCCTTCTTTTGTCAACTGAATTTGTGGTTCACAAATAGTAAAACCCGGAACACGGTTTTGCAGAAAGCCTTATAATTTCAGATCACCTGGCATGCATATCCTTTAGTTGCTGCGCGCTGCAATCATCTCGGCCAATTTTCTCACGGCGACCTGTGCATTCTCAGCGTACAGATCAGCGCCGATCGACTCTGCCCATTCAGGCGTAACCGCACCGCCCCCTACCATAACGACATAGTTGCCCCGAACCCCGTTCTGTGTGAGCGCATCAATAACATCTTTCTGCCCGGACAGGGTAGATGTCAACAGGGCCGAAAGGCCGATCGCATCGGCATTTACCTTTTTGGCTGTCTCCACGAAGGTAAAGAGGTCGACATCCTCACCAAGATCGTGCACTTCATATCCTGCATTCCTGAGAAGAAGGATAACAATATCTTTCCCGATCTTATGAATATCTCCCTTTACCGTTCCGAGTACTACAACACCTTTCACCGTTCTCTCCTGTCCCTTTTCCATTATTGCAGGTTCCAGGATCTTCATTGCTGCCTGAAAGGTATTTGCCGCCATCATCAATTCAGGAAGAAATATCTCGTCGTTTTCATATTTTTCACCAATGATTTCAAGTCCCGTGACAAGCCCGTTGTCAACGGCTTGCAACGGATCCAGGTTGTTTTTCACTACCTCCTGCGCCGTAGAAACCGCCTGCTCTTCATCGTAGTTCAGAATTGCCTCTTTTAATTTTACTGCGACCTCTTCCCCGGTCATTTTCTCCTCCTTAGAAAAATGCATCGATAATGAATGGTACAACAAATATTGTATAATTAACAAAAATTTGTCAATATTTTTTACGAAAAATTGTGACGGATTACCAAGAATTAGTAATTGACAGTCGCTTTTCAGAGGTTACAATACAAAGCGAACCTGATTCAATCCATAGAAACAGGGGGGTACACGTCATTTACCTGGTATACATACATCGATAATCCCCATCGTGCGGAGGAAATCCAGGTGGAACTGGTTGATTTGAGTGAGTTGAGAACCCTGGTTGACAATCTCGTGTCGACCGTGCAGGTTCTGCAGGAAGCGGTGGATAGAAACTACATGTCCCATCACCTCAGGACTCTGCTTGAAAAGCATTATGACATTGGAGAGCTTGTCGACGTTAAAAAGCTTGACCGTGGGTATGTCAATGTAAGCTATGAAATAGAGACTAAAAAAGGCAAAAGGGATCAAAAGCATTTCCTCAGACGCTACAAGAGGGGCATCAGGGAGGATGAAATCAAATTCGAGCACTCGATCGTCACCCATCTTACAAAAAAAGGTTTTTCTCTGTCAGCCGCGATCGTAAAAACGAGGCAAAATACAACATACGTCAAAAAGTTCGAAAATGCGGGGGATGTTCCCACCAGGGACGTTACCGCCAGGGATACTCCCGAGGGAGATTCACACGAAGAGGTGTACTTTGCCGTTTTCAAGTTTCTGCCGGGGGAGGATAAGTACACCTGGGACAATCCGGACTGCTCGGCCAGAGAGCTCGAAGACAGCGCACGGGTACTCGCCCAATACCATGCGGCAGTATCGGGGCTGAAATATGAGGGAAGGAGGTTTGAACCGAAGATAATCGACCTGCTTCCCACAATAGCCGGAAATATGATGAAGTACGCAAAAAGAACAGGCCAGACCAAATTCGATGCCTATTTCCTGAAACATCTGGACTCGATTCTATCAATTATCGATACCACGGTACAGCAGATCGACAGGGATACGTACAATGATATGCCGCATCTTGCAATTCACTGCGACTATCATCCGGGCAATCTGAAATTCAAGGATGAAAAGGTCGTGGGCCTGTTTGATTTCGATTGGTCGAAGATCGATGTGCGCTCTTTCGACGTCGCCCTTGCCATTACTTATTCATGCTCTTCGTGGGAAGGGAAGGAGGACGGCGACCTTCTGATAGACAAATTGCAGGTTTTCCTGAAATCCTACCAGGAAGAAGCGAAAAAGCATGAAAATCCCGGCCCCATTGCGGGCAGCGAGGCTGAATACCTTCCGTGCATGATACAGGCGAGCAACCTGTATGTCCTGAACTGGGATGTCGATGATTACTATATAAAAAAGCCCAATCCCTTCGAATACCTGATTTATCTGCAGCACAGCGTACGCCTTATGAGATGGCTCGAGGAAAACCGTGACAGTCTCACATACGTGTTGAAAAAGGTTCTGGACCTGCCGTAATTAACAATTTTTTAACGATTATTTTATTGACAAACAGGAAAATGGTTGTTAAAAAGTGACTGACATAATTTTTTACGGAGGTATACATGCCGGATATCGATGAAGTTATCAACCGGGTGGATGAATGGAAGGGAAAAAAGGTTGATATCAGCGAGTTGACAGAGGGTTTGACAAACAGCAATTACAAGATAACGGTCGAAGGAAAAAGCTTCGTGGCACGCATCCCGGGCCACGGATCGGATATATTCATTGACCGGGATGTTGAGCTTCACAATACCCTTTCAGCCTCGGATATCGGCGTCGGTGCCCGTGTATTTCACTCGTTTGAATCGGACTACATCATTATTGCGGAGTTCATACAGGGGAATGTGATGTCCAAGGAAGCTTTTTCAGATAAAGACGTTATAAAGAGAGCAGTGCAGTCTATAAAAACGGTGAATACGGGTGCAACGTTCGTCTCACGATTCGTTATGTTCGACAAATTCGAAGAGTATATGCGTATCGTCCGCACTCATTCTATTAAAATACCGGTTAATTTTTCCGAAGCTGAACAATTCGTTATTACTGTAGGAAAAAAATTCAAAAAAAACATGCCTGAACTTTTATCCTGCCATAACGACCTGCTTGCGGAAAACTTCATCGATCAGGGCGACCGGATGAGGATCATAGATTGGGAGCTTTCTGGGCTGAACGACCCCTGCTTCGAGCTTGGAGATTTTTCCGTAGAACAGGAGTTTGATGAAGAAGTCGACCGAATTATCATAGAATCCTACTTCGGGGAATTCGACGAAGGCAAGTTCGCAAGAACGAGTATTTATAAATCAATGGCCGACATTCTGTGGACACTCTGGGCAATGATTCAAAATCATTTCTCTACCCTCGAATTCGACTACTGGCAATACGGAATTGAACGTTTCAACAGGGCAATGAGCGCGATGAACGGTAAAGAATTTGAAAAGTGGCTGAAAATGGCATAAAGCAATACACCTCACAATCTATTTTTAACAGGTGGAAACTATGGAACTGAAGATTGAAGACATCATCTTGAGAATCGATGAGTGGAAGGGAAAAATGGCACGCTGGGAGACGCTCGGCGGAGGTATTACGAATCACAACTACACGGTGTACGTGGATAACGAGAAGTACGTTATGTGCATCCCTGGTGCAGGAACCGATATCTTCATCGACCGTGACAACGAGCTCGAATGTTCGATCGAAGCGAGCAAGACCGGTATAACACCGCATATTCTGCATCACCTGAAACCTGAAAACATATCGGTGGTGCAGTTTATTCAGGGCAAAACACTGACAATGGATGAAATAATCGGAAATAATACGCTTATTACAAGAATCGTCTCTGCGATACGGGTCATACATGAAAAAGCGGTTTTCACAAAACAATTCGACCCCTTCCAAACAGTCAGAGACTACATGGGCTATGTCAGGGAGTACAATGCGCCGCTTCCGTCCGATTTCGACCACATGCTCAGCTCTTCCGACGATATAGAGGCTGCGATGAAAAGAAACCCGCCGGAGGATGTTGCATGCCACAACGACTATCTGTCCGAGAACTTTTTAGACGACGGGAATCAGATCTGGATAATTGACTGGGAGTACGGGGGCAGGGGTGACCCGTATTTTGATCTCGGTGATTTTGCCGTAGAGCATCCGTTTTCACAGGAACAGGAAGAGCTGATTATAACTAAGTACTGCGGGAAACTGAGGAAAGACAGGCTGTACCGGATGCTTCTCTATAAGATCATCTCCGACCTCTGGTGGAGTGTATGGGCGATGATACAGTCCCGCATCTCGATGCTTGACTTCGACTTCTATGCATATGGAAACGGAAGGTTTAACAGGCTCAGAAAAAACGCCGGGAATCCCGATTACAGAAAGTGGCTCGATGCGGTATGAGTTTTTCTGCAATCGCGTATGTATATAAAAAAGTTTTGATAAGGAATTAATATTCTTGACGTTTGCTGTATAGACAGCTATAATGCTACCATCGTTTTGTCTGCATACTCATTTTAACTTTTTAAGGAGGCTTTATTATGGATAAGGAGGCGTTGAAAAATATGTCCGATGCAGTAATAGAAGGCGATACAGATGCCCTCGTTGCCGTAATAAACGATGTCGTTAATGATGCTGATCCCCTGCAGCTGATTCAGGAGGGGATGATGCCCGGGCTTCGTAAGATCGGTGATATGTTCAGTACGGGAGAGATATTTCTGCCGGAAATGCTCATGGCTGCAGAGGCGTTTCAGGAAGGCATGAAGATTATCGAACCGAAACTTCTCGCATCAGGCCAGAAAATGGAAAGCCCCGGTACCATTGTCTTCGGCACGGTAATGACGGATATACATGAAATCGGCAAGAACATCGTTATTACCCTTATGAAAACCCACGGATTCAATGTCATCGACCTCGGCGCAAATGTTTCACCGACCACGTTTGTCGACGAAGCGGAAAAGGCAAATGCCGATGTCATAGCCATGTCGTCTCTGATGACAACCACCATGACCTATCAGAAAGACGTCATCGACTATCTCCGTGAAAAGGGTCTTCGCGACAAATACATCGTGCTCGTCGGCGGCGGCCCGGTAGACGCAGAGTGGGCCGAGCAGATCGGCGCTGACGGACAGAGCGATTCTGCGGTCGGGGCTATTGAAATTACGAAGAAACTAATCTCCAGCAAGAAGGGAGGGAGCAGGTAATGGTTAATTTTATAGATGTTACAGATAGGGCGGCGACGGGTCCGATGATGCTGCAGAAGGATTACGATACCAAGGTCTTTATCCCGGCGCTGCGGCGGGCAATCAAGAAATACGATATTAAATACGACCGGAAAGAGATGGTCAACACGGATGACGACCTTGCGGACAGGATATTCGAGGCTGCAGTCGACTTCTACTCTGAGGTCGGCACCTACATTACAGACACCGAACGTGTCATTCAGTTTACCAAACCCGAAATCCTCGAAGCGGTCGATGATGCACCGAAAGAGGCCTACTTCGGTGAGGGTCCTGACCGCTGTGTAATGAAGGGCAGGCTCCCCGATTCAGACGAGCTTCCCTACTGCCATGTCGGATCCGGTACAAACACCACCGAGGAAAACGCTCTCAGGCTCGTCGAATCGTATGCGCGGATTTCAAAAGCAAAGACAATCAGTATCCCGATTATAAACACTCTCGGGCATATTCGAACAGCAGCAGGTGCTCCGACCGAAGTATTTGCCTCCATTCGTGCGATGCAGTATGGCAGAGAGGGAAGCAGACGTGCGGGCAGGCCCGGGATCGGCATTATAGACCACGTTTCATCGGCATCCACCGGTGTTTCGACTATCGCATCATCTGCACCGCAGTTCGGCGCCAGACCCTCTGACGGCTGGCTCGTTTCGCCATTTGCCGAGCTGAAAACAGACTACTCGTCCCTCAACCAGACCGCGTATCTTACCGCCTGGGGCGCGAATATCGGCCAGG
>CAZGJW010000089.1:0-12008 GCA_964525675.1 uncultured Spirochaetota bacterium | reverse complement strand
GGTGCACTGGAAGGAGTTCAAATACTATAGAGAGAAGTTGAATGACATGCTTGAAGGTGGTACGTAAAAAAGGTGAACCGTTGAGATGCTGCGGGAATCTAACGTGAAGTGTCCGAAATATTAAAAGCGACGTATGTCGCTTCGCGGCCGAGTATCAAACAGTAACTTGCTCGAAGTTACTTAGAAGAAAGAAAGGATGAAAAAATGGAACAGCTGCCCTATGACCTTCATTTCATGCACAAATTCAACCTGCACAAATTGGCCGGCCTTTTGATCGAGGATGACGACATTGCTTCGATTGCACGGGTATACGGCATCAAAGAGAAGCTGCTCGGGGGAGTTGAAGATGGTTTCAGAAAAAACCTTTCGGTGCTTGCCGGAGAACTGAAAAAAAGAGTGCAGCGTATACCGGAGGAGCCGTTAGTCGTTGCGGCAATCGGCGATTCGATCACGAGTGACCGGGAGAGCTGGGCGAAGATACTAAACGAGCTATGGAAGGATAACCCGGACAGGTATGTTATCGACTGCGCCATTTCCGGCGATACGACCTGCCATATCAAGGACAGGTTCTATTCTTCCATACTGAACCAGACCTTCGACAGAGCCGTCGTTTTTATCGGCACAAACGACTGCCGCGAGCTTGACGATGAGGCCCATATTTCCAATATCAGCCATGAAGAGTACATGAAGAATATGCGCTATTTTATCGATGCCCTTCAGGGGAGGGATAAAGAGGTTATGATTGTAACAATTCCCTATGTGGACAGCAAACGGCTGCAGGCATATTTTCCCGATTCGAATCAGAAATACAGCGATGCCCGCATCGATCAGGCAAACACCTTTCTCAGGGACCTTGCTGGGGAGAAGAGAACGAAACTGGCGGATCTTGCCGCTGCCTTGAAGGAAATCAAAGGGGGTGTGCTGGAGGAAGACGGCATACACCTGAACAGTCAGGCACAGCTCGTCCTCTGTGAGCTGCTTCTACCGCTTCTCTCCTGAACCTGCTGTATAGGAGATTTTGCGTGAAGCATAAAATAAAGGTCGGCTGAACGAAAAGCATATGACTCCCAGAGAACGCTGGCTTGCAGTTTTGACACATGAAAAACCGGACCGTATTCCTATGGATTACTGGGCCACTCCTGAGATAACGGCCCTCCTGATGAAACATTTCGGGTGCAGTAATGAACACGAGCTGTACAGGCGCCTGCACATAGATAAGCCGATCACTGTAGAGCCCCGATACAAAGGAACTCCTCTGGTAAACGGCTCTGACGGCAGTATGGTCGATCCGATGACCGGTATTGTATTTACCGCAGGTGCCGGTGCCGACATATATGGAAATCGCTACCGAAACGCAGAGTATGAAACCGGTGTGTATCTTGAGTGCACATACCACGCCCTTGCCAAATTCCACACCCTCGATGAGGTTGTGGAGGACTATGTCTGGCCTACGGCGGACGATTGGGACTACTCCATCATTCCTTCACAACTCAGAGGTTTTGAAGAGTACCCGGTGCGTGGAGGAGGTTCTGAGCCGTTTCTCGTGTATAAATATCTGCGCGGTGATTCTCAGGCTTTTATAGATCTTATCGAAAGCCCCGAGATGGTGCGCTACTGCCTCGATAAAATCTATTCGTACAGTTACGAAAACACCCGGCGCATCTACGAGCAGATTCCCGGCAAAGTAATGATTACCTATGTTGCGGAGGACCTGGGCGCCCAGGACGACCTGATGTACTCCCCCGAACAGATAAGGGAATTTTTTATTCCGGGCATGAAAAAAATGATCGAACTGGCGCATGAGGAGGGCGCATTTGTGTTTCACCATGATGACGGTGCAATACGAAAGATTATCCCCGATCTCATCGAAGCCGGAATCGACGCGCTCAATCCAATCCAGTGGCGCTGCAGAGGAATGGAACGTGAAGGATTGAAGCGGGATTTCGGAGAATCCATTATCTTCCACGGCGGTGTTGATAACCAGTTCACGCTCCCCTTCGGCACTGCTGATGATGTTCGCAAAGAGGTCACAGACAACATCAGGATGCTGGGAAGAGGCGGCGGGTACATCCTGGCACCCTGCCATAATATTCAACCAATTACCCCGCCCGAAAACGTCGAGGCACTGTATAAAACGGGGTTCGAGCTTGGCGCAGGTATATAATTGGGCAAACGACTGTAATTCCCTTTTTCTTCAAATAATCGTCAAATCTCGGTCGATTTTAATGGACGCGTGCTTCCCGGAGTATAAATATGCCGCTTATCTGAAAAAACCGACACGGTGCACACATGGAGTGCCCTATTTTTTATAGCAATGTGAAAATGACCTTGTTGGTATACTCTGTTCGGTTTACGATCTTATTGAATACATCCGCTCCCTCGGAGAGTGTTGGGGTATGGCTTATGAGGGGAGCGACATTCATCTCTCTGTCCATATATTTCAGAACCGTGGTCCAGTCGTCACTGCCGGAGGGTGTTATTTTCGAATTCCAGGCACCGTACAGCTTCAGTTCCTTTCGAAGCAGGTCGGAGGCTTCAGACGGGGGTATTGAAAGGTCTCTGCTGGGAATGCCGAGAAAAAGAAGTTCGGCAAAAGGCCCTGCAGATAGAACCGCCTGCCGGTAGGTGAGTGGAAGGCCACAGGCTTCGATAACCTTTTGCGCTCCTTCTCCCTTTGTGAGTGTGTAAATCCGTTCAACCGCATTGTTTTTACTCGAATCAATGGCAATAAATCCCATGTCCTGGGCGATCTTTAGCTTTCGACTTTCGATATCTACAACAGCTATTTTACTCCCACCCCGTATCCTGGACCACTGGGCGGCCATTATCCCGATCGGACCGCCGCCGAATACAACAACCGTATCCCCGGCTGAAAATGTAAGTTTACGCACGCCATGCAGGGCGACCGCACACGGCTCGGTCATAGCGGCATGCACAATATTGACATGGTCGGGAACAGGAAAGAGGTTCTCCTCCGGAATGTAGAGGTATTCGGCGAATGCGCCGTCCCTCCGGGATCCGAAGTAGTCATAATTACTGCATTGGGCGAAATTGCCGGTGCTGCATGCGGCGCATTTTCTGCATGGAAGCAGAGGAAAGGCCGTAATTTTCTGCCCCTTCTTAAAACTGCTTTCAGGTGAGGGCGTCTGTTCGACTATTCCCGAGAATTCATGCCCCATAATGAGGGGATAGTGGTAGGCGCCGTTTTCAAATCCTCTGTGAATATCAGAACCGCAGATACCGCATGCAGCGATCCGTATCAAATACGAGTGTTCTCCGATTCTTTCCGGCATCTGTACGTCCGTATAGCTCAGCACTGCGTTTTTTTTCAGGACCAGCGCCTTCATGAGCCTCCTCCTCTACCGATATAGATTTCCGGGGGCGGAAAAGCCAATCCAACTGTCCGCGACATATCGTTCCCCGGATCTGAAAATAGTGTGAAAAGGGAGGCGGAGCAAGAAATACAGGAAAGAGGTTTTTTAACGGCGGGTTCATTCTGAAGTGGTTGAATTATCGGATTTTTAGAGGTACTATAATTTGGATAAACCGGGAGGAATGATGGAATCGCTGAAGATATCACCTTCGATGATGTGTGCTGATTTTTTAAATATAAAAGCCTGCCTTGATATTTTTTCTGAAGAAGGTATCGATTATCTTCATATAGATGTTATGGACGGGCACTACGTTCCGAACATAGGTCTCGGTGCGGATTTCTGCAGGGTGCTTGCCGGTTATACGGATATACCCCTCGATATACATCTGATGGTTGAAAATGTCGATTTACTTATCCCGCAGTTTGCAGAGTTCGCGCACGCTGTTATCAGCTTTCATCCCGAGGTAAGCCGGCACCCGCTCAGGACGATACAGCTGATACATTCCTTCGGTGCGCGGGCCGGTGTTGCTCTTGATCCCTCGCTCAATGTCGAACAGACTCGGTACCTCCTTTCTGAAGCGGATATGGTCTGTGTTATGACGGTTAACCCCGGCTTTGCTGGGCAGGAAGTGATACCGGGAATGATAGAGAAACTCGGGAATGTTTCGGCGTACTGCAGAAAAATGGGGTATGCAATCGAAGTAGAGGTTGACGGCAACGTGAGCTGGGAGAACATCCCGAAAATGGTTAAGGCCGGAGCGGATGTGTTTGTTGCAGGCACCTCGTCGATTTTCATGGGGGGTACGGATATGGGGGAAAATATTAAACGCTTTCAATCACTCATTTCAACGGGTGAGATATAGAGCATTAGTATTATTGAGAAACATAGTTGTAAGAAACCGGGGTTTTTTGGTTAATCCAGCTCCTGTTTCTCCCATGTGGGGTGGGTGATGCCGAATCGACGTATCTTGTACTGCAGTACACGGCATGAAATACCGAGAAGTTCTGCCGTGTCCTTTTTTACCCAGTCGCACATCTTCAATGCCTGAAGTACGAGGTTTTTTTCCATTTCTTCGAGTTTTATTCCCTCCGGCGGTATGCCGATTTTGTTCTGGTCCCATTTCACCAGATTGTTCCTGAACGGAAGATACAGATCCATTGGAGTGATTAGATCCCCGTCGGCCATCCGTACTGCCCGTCGTATAGTATTTTCTAGTTCCTGTATATTCCCGGGCCACGAATAGTTTGTCAGGTATTTGATTGCGAGAAGATTTATCCCTTTTATCTTTTTTTTCAGGTCTTTGTAAAATTTATTGAGGAAGAAATAGGTGAGAAGAACTACATCGCCCTGCCGTTCGCGAAGGGGCGGGACGTTGATTGTTACTGTACTGATCTGTAAATAGAGTTTTTCCCTGAAACGGTGACGATGCACCTCATGAAGCAAATCCCTGCTCACTGTTGAAATGAGACGGACATCCGCGGGCACGGTCCGCTTATCCGTAGTGTACGATTTTTCACGAAGCACTGCATACAGTTTGTCCTGCATGGCGAGACTCAGGGCCTCGACTCCCTCGAGCAGAAGGGTGCCTGTATGTGCGTCTTCAAACCTGCCCTTTCTGCTTTTATATGCCTCGATGAAGGCCGTTTTTTCATAACCGAAAAGCTCCCGGTACAGAACATTTTCACTGAGTCCGGTACAGTTCAGCTTTTCAAACGGACGGTCTGACCTGTTGCTGTTGTAGTGAATTGCGCCGGCGATGAGGTCCTTGCCCGTTCCGGTTTCCCCGGTGAGCAGGACTGGGGCTGCGGTCTGTCCGATTTCCTGAACAGTTTCAAATATTTTTTTAATCTCCGGGCTTTCACCGATAAAATTTTCAGCTTTGTATATGATACGTTCATTGACCATGTCGGTCCACCCAGTATTCAGCCAACAAGTAGTCTATCGACCACCAACCATCGGATGAATGGGTACCATCGGGCTGTCTGTGTGTTTGCAACGTGCTTTTATCCTGACGCAGAAAACATAACGTTTATTAGTGGCAGCACACCACCACTCATCCGCGATTCCCGTAAATAACTGTATACACTATTAATTATACTTCAATTTATCGGGAAAAAACATGGAATCTGCAAACACGTTTTGAAAATCCTTTCGTGTTGCAAGCTCGATATACTCAGTGTTGAGCGATATGTCACACGCCTCCTGTCTCAGCTCCTTTGCGAGCAGCACCATTTTAGCCCCTGCTCCTGCGGCATTTCCGATGAACCTGATCTTTTCAGTGGGTATATCAGGAAGCAGACCGCACCATTTCGCCTGATGACGGCGGATATAGTTGCCGAATGCTCCTGCAAGTAAAACCTCTTTGATATCATCATCACTCACATCGAGAATCCGTTTTAAAAGCTGATATCCTGCAAAGATTGCACCTTTTGCAAGCTGGGTTTCCCGTACATCCTTCTGGGTGAGCAGAATATCCTCGCCCGTTTTAGATTCATCCGCCGGTACAAGAATAAAAGAAGCATTGAATTTTTCATGCTGAATGATTCTTTCGCGGATAAAATCAGGAATATCGTCGGGGAGTTCCTCCTGTTTCAGAAGTTTGCCGTTTTTATTGATGACGCCGGCTTTTCTCAGTTCTGCGATACTGTCGATGAGGCCGGTACCGCATATGCCGATTGCTTTTGCGTTGCCTATGGTATTTACCTCGATTTCATTTTCGTTGAAGAGAACTTTTTCAATAGCGCCGTCGCTTGCTCTCATGCCATAGGTAATTCTCGCGCCTTCAAATGCAGGACCTGCAGCAGTAGAACAGGAGACGAGTCTGTCACGGTTTCCCATAACAAGCTCCCCGTTCGTTCCGATATCGATAGCAAACTTCAAATCCTTGCTCTTATGCATCTCGGAGGCAAGGATAACGGCGACTGTGTCACCACCGACAAATCCGGCAATATTCGGCATTGAATAGGCTTTTCCGTATCGGTTGATGTGGATCCCCAGTTCCCGTGCACGCACATCGATATTGGATCTTAAAACCCCGACATAGGGGTACAGTGCGATGTATTTTGGATTCAAACTCAGAAACAGATGGGTCATGGTTGTATTACCGGTGGTGGTCACCTCGTAAATGAATTTTGTATCGATATGTGCCTGGTACGCAAGATCGACGATGATGTCGTTCATGCATGAAATGATTCTTTCATGAAGGGTTTCCAGGCCGTCCTTGTTTGTGTTTGCGTACTGAATCCGTGTGATCACATCGTCGCCGTAGCTGGTTTGGGGGTTGGTCTGTGCGGACACAGCGAGCTGTCTGCCTGTGTTCAGGTCCATGAGATAACCGACAACGGTTGTGGTGCCTATATCGAAGGCGGCACCGTAGTTCCTGTCCTCCTTGTTTCCAGTTTCAATTCCTATTATCTCATCCTCATTGAGCACAACCGTGGTGCTGTATTCGCCCTTTCGCAGTTTTTCCGGGAGCCTTCTCAACACATCAACGGGAATTCTGAGTCCCGGGCACCCCTGTCCGAGTTTGTCCCATACCCGGTCAAGATCCGACCTCTGGTCCTCGAGACTGGGCTCGTCCACGGTGATGAACACCTTCCTGACATTGGGTGAAAGTTTGAGCTCTTTTTCTATCCCTTCCGTGAGGATTTTCTGTTCATACAATCGGCTCGATATAGGGATCTCGATAACCATGTCGCTCTTGATTTTCGTTCTGCATGCGAGCAGAAGGCCAGTTTTCATTTCCTTGTCGGTGAGAAATTTCTCAGAGCCTTTTTGTTCATACTCCCCTTTGACGATTCTGACCCTGCAACTGCCGCATACCCCGACGCCGCCGCATTCGCCTTTGATAATTATGCCTGCTTCCCCCGTAGCCTCATATATGGTAGTCCCCGGGAGAACATATACCGTTTTTCCTTCCGGTTCGAAAACGACCTTGTACCTTTTTTCAGCCATGGATCAGTACTCCTCTCTCGATTTGTGATGAAAATAGTGATAAAAAAATCTCAGTGCTTTAAAAAGCCTTCTGGAATACCGTACTACTGTTTTGACTGTACGCACATTATTGGAGATCAGTCAATTCCTCGAGCAAAGCGTCTTCCGCTTCTTTTGTCCACTTCCCGTTCTTCGATAGAAATGAGCCTGCTTTCGGGTATTTTTCCCGCAGTTCTTCTAAAGAGATCAGGTCGAGATTTTGTATATGCGGATAAACTACTATTTTACCGGGAAAACTTCCGGTGCGAACCGCATCGATGCCTTTCCAAACATCGTTCATCCCTGAAACTCCTGCGACAGAGTTGTTTGTATCCAGCTCGCCACTTTCAAGCTTCCGCAGGGTGATTTCCATATCGTCGAGCCCTGAACCACTCGAGCCAATGTAGCGTACCGACTTTGTCACTGTATCTTTGATATTCAGGTTGACGATTGTTCCTTTTGAAACCCCTGCAAAGATGTTGAGTACCGATTTCTCCCCCAGATAGCTCGCCGCATCTTCTATTACTGCAGGAATCGCTGCGAGGCACACGACATAATCGAAGAGCTTGCCGTTGTTCAGCCGCAGTACCTCTTCACGGCAGGCATCCATAGTACTGAAGCTCTTCGGGTTGACCACATGATATTCAATACCCTTTTCCTGCGCATGCCGGGTAAACTTGTTTTTAAGCGTATCGAGTCTCTTATCGTCGATATCTGTGGCAATGATGCGTTCGGGTGGCGTTTTACTATCCATTGCGAGCTGAACGTGCATCTGACCCATAGGACCGCCGGCTCCTATCATCAGGACGCTTCCCCCTTTTATTGTGTAGTCGGGATTTTCAGAGTAGGGCGCTTGTACGTCATTGCCGAGGCTGCCGATAATAGCGGTAACATCATAATGGGTTTTCCCAGCATCGATACGCACAACCTGCACGTTATCCGATGATGCCATGTAGTTGAGAATACCGTTTACGCTGAGACCTGATGCGGCGGATTCGACAGTTTCATCCGGAGAATCGCCGAGGAGAATGATATCGTCAAAGCCCTTCCCCCCGGTATACGCGGTGATAAGTTTCTCAATAGGCTCATTTTTTATCGTTATTGTAGTAGAAGCCCCGCTGAGCGCCTTCGTGATGGATTCCTTTGTCTGCGTAGCGATATCACGCAGTACTACTGTTTCCGGAGTGTTTTCTGAAAACAGTGTGCCGAACGACCATTGTTTCGTGTCACTTCCGCCGCCCGTGATGAGCATTGTTCCGCCGTTTTTTATTCCCTGTCTGTGCGTTATCCTGTACGCGGCAACGACGCATGCCCAGGGTTCAACGAGAGCAAGCTCGCTGTACCCGATATTGTGATTCTCGAGCGGAATGAGAAAGCTTTTGCCATCGCCGTCGAGAGCCTCTTTCCCGATAACGCCGTACTGAGACAGGCCACCCGGAAGCACGTACCCGTAGGATGGTTTCGTCCCCTTGTACCGTATGTCCGCCTGTATAATGAATCGGTCGCCGGGTTTATACTGTTTTTGCCTGTTCTTTCCCGCCTTCACTACAGTGAGCGCTACTTCATGTCCCGGTATAACCGGCTCTTTTTTTAGATCCCGTCCCTGCAGCCGTGGGTGGCTGCTCCCGAATTTGATAATTTTCGTATCTGAAAAGCAAAGCCCCACTGCGTCACTGCGTACCAGTATTTCATCATCACCAGGTTCAAGAACTGTTATCTCGACAGGCCTTTTATTGTTACCGAAGTTTTCCATGCCTTTCCCGTAAATCCTCCAGGCGAGGGATGTTTGTGGTACTTCATAGTCGAGTTTTTTATACTTTTCCAGTTTACCCATTATCTACCCCTTTCATTTTACTGTTTAAAATATTGTAAAACCTTCATTAATCAAGATAAATCACCCGTTTTTATTTTTGGTCCGATTGCATTATCCCGATGCAAAGCGTCCAGAAGACGGATTATTTTACTTGATTTTATATGGAAAGGGGGGTACACTGAGATAAAATCAGAAAGGGAGGCCTTCTAATGCTTGGTGGAATAGGGATTCAGGAAATTGTTGTTATTTTGATAGTGGGGCTTCTCGTTTTTGGGGCTGCCCGGCTGCCGAAAATTGCCCGTTCTCTTGGGTTGGGAATAAAGGAGTTCAAAAAAACAGTCAAAGGCCTTGAAGATGATGATGAAGAAGGGCCCAGCAATGTGAAGTATATGCCGCCCGGCCAGAATTACGGGCAGCAGCAGTATCCACAATACAACTATGCTCAGCAGAATCCGAATTTTCAGCAGGGGAATCCCCAGGGAGGATCAAATCCCCAGGGTCAGTATCAACCCGCACCGGGACAATATCCTCCGGGAGCAGCCCCGCAGCAAACGCCGCCAGGAGCAGGTCCGGCGGGTGCTTCACCAGGAACGGTTCCGAATCAAGCAGCTGGAAGCCAGATGCCCAATCAGCAGATGCCGAACCCTGGTTCTGTCCAACCCGATGCGGGTCCGGGGAGCAGCCCGGCTTCGAACGGGGAAAACAAGCAGGCGTAATCCATTCGATCGGCTGATCATCATACAGCACTCTGCTTCGGTTTAACACCGGCAAGCTCCTGTACAGTTGTCAACTATACCCTGAGGTCTCAGATTTTATTCCTGATATGCATATCCTTGATATGCAGTACTAGGTCTGGCGTTCTTCAAAAGGAACGATTCCGCTCTCTCTCAGCACATACAAAACTCGGGCTGCCTTTTTTGAACCGATCCCCCGAATAGTTTTCAGGATATCAATAGTAACCGGTATATTGCTTTTGTCGATAATAGACAGTATTGCGGAAACAAGACTGTCTCCGATTCCTGGTATTTCTGTGAGGCGGGACACAAGCATTTCTTTTGCCCGTACGGTTATATGATAGGTGTTGGCATAACGGTGCACCTCATTACGCATCGACATCAGGAGTTTGAGTGCAGGATCGCTTTTTTCGAGCCTGATCGGTTTTTTTCTTCCATTCAAGTATATATCCTCATGTCTCTTTGCAAGCCCGACAACCGGTATATCATGAATGCCGAGGGCGTCCAGCACATTTCTAGCACCATTCACCTGTGGCGTGCCGCCGTCGACAAGGATCAGGTTAGGCAGCGGTTTATTTTCATTGATCAGACGCTGGTATCTTCTTGCGACTGCTTCCCGCATCATCTCGACATCGTTCTGCTCCGGTGTGAATTTGATTCTGAACCTTCGGTACTGCTTACGGTCGGGTGCTCCGGCGGTAAATCGTACCATTGCTGCTACAGAATAATTACCGAGAGTTGTAGCAATATCAAAGGCTTCAATACAGTGCGGAGATATCTGCAGACGTAGGATGTTCTTTAATTTTTGAAGAACCGCATCGGTTTCGGGAGGACGGAGTTCTTCACGGTTTTTCTGTTCCGCGTTCCTGCATGCAAGGTCTACCAGTCTCTTTTTAATACCTTTTTGCGGCACCGCTGTTCGTATCGACCGGTTGTAAGTTTTTTGCAGGTAACGGTTGATGACCTCCAGATCAGGTATTTTAAAAGGAAGAAAAATAGTTCGGGGCGCCGGTGTAGATCCATCGTAGTGCAGTGGTAGAAACTGTTCGAGCACCTGTGGCATGCTGTCACCCTGCTTGACCGTGTAATCCTGTTTTCCCGTCAGTTTTCCGTTTCTCTTCACCAGAATGGTTACTGTGCACGTGTTTACCGCGTAGGTGGTAGTCTCTGGCGAGATAGTCTCTGGCGAGATAGTCGCTGTCGCGGTATCCGCGTACATATTATCTCCCTTCGCAATGCCGATAAAATCTTCGTTTTCACCGGCTTCTGTTGTCATTTTCTGCTCCTCCAGCAGGTGTTCCAGCGCATGAAGCCGGTCTCGTGACTGCATCGCCTGTTCATACCTTCTGTTCTTGGCCTCGTATTCCATCTGTCTTTTAATACGGGACACGAGTTTTTGATTCTGTCCTTTTAAGAACAGCACCACCTGATCGACGAGCGCACCATACTCCTGTTCTGATATTTTACCGCAGCAGGGGCACATACATTTACCGAGGTAGTGGTTAATACATGGTGATGAGTGTTTCTTTTTATCCAGGTTTTTACTACACCGGCGCATTTGAAAAATTTCGGTTATAGTCCGTATCGTTTTGTTTACGTATGAAGCGTTTGTATATGGTCCGAAGTAGAGAGCGCCGTCATCGATCCGTGTTCTCGTTTTAATTATTCTTGGAAAGGTCTCCCTCGTTATTTTGATGTAGGGGTATGATTCATTTTCCTTGAGTTCAATGTTGTAACGCGGCTTGTACTGTTTTATGAGGTTGCTCTCAAGTATAAGCGCTTCGACTTCATTATCGGTGATAAAAGTTTCAACCGATGAAATGTGCTGTACAAGAGTTTTGGTTTTACTGCTTTGCAACGTTCTATGAAAGTATGAAGACACCCGTTTTTTCAGATTTTTTGCTTTGCCGATATAGAGAATGCTTCTGTCCTCTCCACGCATAAGGTATACGCCGGGTTTTTCCGGAATACTACTGATGGATACAGGTGCCTTCAATACAGTATTTTTCATATGACTTTATCAGAAACTGTGTGCAGGTCCTCCGTATTCAGAAGGCCGCATGTTATTTTCACCTTGACTTAATGATTTTGCGGTACTACCTTAATTCTCGCAAT
>CAZGJW010000088.1:0-12135 GCA_964525675.1 uncultured Spirochaetota bacterium | reverse complement strand
CGGTAATATACGCGGTCCCTTCAGGAAGAATCCGTTCATCAGCAGTCTGAACATGGGTATGGGTGCCGACGACTGCGCTCACCCTGCCGTCCAGATGCCAGCCCATCGCCACTTTCTCGCTTGTAGCTTCACCGTGAAAATCGACGATGATATTTTTCGTTATTTTTTGAATCCGGGATATCTCTTTATTCACTATTTTAAAGGGATTTTCCACGGCCTCCATGTATATCCGTCCGAGAAGACTCATTACCGCAAGTTTGACACCGCTTTTTTCTATAACAGACCAGCCTCTTCCCGGGGTGCCGTCCGGATAATTCACAGGCCTGAGCAGCCTGGAATTCCCATCAATAATTTTGAATACCTCTTTGTTTCTCCATACATGATTCCCGGTCGTAATACAGTCGACACCGTACGAATAGAGCTTTCCTGCAATATTCCCCGTAATACCGAATCCACCAGCCGCATTTTCACCATTGGCAATAACGAAGTTAATATTTTTTTCCTGAATGAGACCGGAAAGGGAGAGAAAGAGAGCCTTTCGGCCGGGTTCACCGATAATATCACCTATCACTGCAACATGTAATAACCCGTTGTTCAAAAGCGGTCCTGTTATCTTTCCGGAGATTTATAAAGTGTCGTGGAAACGAATATCCATATCTCTGAATCATAATTGTCACTTCAAACGCCTATTTCGCATACTCCACGATGCGTGTTTCACGAATCAATGTGACCTTGATTCTTCCCGGGTATTTCAGCTCCTTCTCGATCCGTTTCGCAATATCCCGGGCAACTTCCTTTGCCTTACCGTCATCTATTCTGTCGTGGTTCACGAGCACCCGAATTTCACGTCCGGCCTGAATGGCGAAGGATTTTTCTACACCCTCGAAACTATCGGCAATCTCTTCGAGGGATTCAAGGCGTTTGATGTAGGTATCCATTGACTCTCGTCTTGCACCGGGACGTGATGCCGATATCGCATCTGCAGCCTGCACAATGACCGCTTCCACAGTCTGCGGTTCTCTGTCTGCATGATGAGATTCGATAATATTCACAATGTCAGAGCTCTCGCCGAACTTCCGTGCCAGATCTGCGCCAACCAGAGCATGGCTCCCCTCACCTTCGGTGATGATTGCCTTGCCGATATCATGCAGCAAGCCGCCGCGTTTCGCGCGTTCGACATTTGCCCCGATTTCAGACGCAATCATACCCGCAACGTTGGCAACTTCTTTGCTGTGTGCGAGAATGTTCTGGCCATACGATGTTCTGTAGTGGAGCCTGCCGATATAGGGAATTAGCTCTTTCGATACCCCCTGTATCGAGAGGTCGAACACCGCCTTTTCACCTTCCTCGAGGATGACCTGATTCACCTCCTGCGAAACCTTGGAGGTTACCTCTTCGATGCGCGCGGGATGTATCCGTCCATCGGCAATAAGCCGTTCCATAGATATGCGGGCTATTTCTCTGCGAACGGGGTCAAAGCTCGAGATGACGACGGCTTCCGGTGTATCATCGATAATGACATCAACACCTGTAATGGTTTCAAGGGCCCGAATGTTTCGGCCTTCCCGACCGATAATTCTCCCCTTCATCTCATCACTTGGAAGTGAAACCGACGTCACGGTTATTTCTGAGGTGATTTCAGAAGCTAATCTTTGAATAGTATAGACGAGTATTTCACGGGCCTTTTTTTCAGCCGTGTCTTTTGCTTCACTCTCGATCGTGTTTATCGTGCCCTGAGCGTCACGACGCGCTTCATCCTCCATGCCCTTGATGAGCATGGATTTTGCCTCTTCTGCGGAAAGGCAGGAAATTCTTTCAAGCTCAGTTCGTATTTCTTCCTGAGCCTGCTTCAATTCCACCTCTCTGGAATCTACCACCCTCTCCCGGTTTGTGAGTGCCTTGTCTTTTCTCTCTAAAACATCAACTCGTTTGTCAAGGTTCTCCTCTTTTTGAAGAAGACGCTTTTCCCACCTCTGGAGCTCAGCCCTTCTTTCTCTTGTTTCTCTCTCAAAATTGCTCTTTTCTCTGAAAAGTTGATCTTTTGTTTCGAGAATAGCTTCACGTTTTTTGGCTTCCGCTTCTTTCTGCGCGTCGTGTAAAATTTTTTCTGCCGCCAATTCGGCAGAATTTATCTTAAGCCGTGCTATATATCGGCGCAGAAAATAACCAATTACTAAACCAAAGAAGAGGGATGGTAGTGCGTATTGTAGAATAACATACACCACCATTGTCCCCTTTATGTTTTTATTACTACTATATTACAGTAACATCCATTTTTTCTATCGTCAAGAAAAAATAACCATTTATACTATATGTGATAATTTTGTTTTTATCTTTTTGAGCTCCTTTAGTATTGTATTCGATACCTTCTCATCCGCAGTTGCTTCGGCGGTCGTCAGACATACAAGCATGATCGCTGCGGGGAGTTTTTCACCGTTTTCAGACGTATCACAAGATGATGTATCACAAGATGACGTATCGCCAGATGATGTATCGTGGGGCGATATGCTGCTGGACTTCATCACCGGCACCAGAAATAACCGTTTAATTGTCGATGAATCGAACAGATCAAACTTTGCCCGTAAAAATCTGCTCATGAATGCATCTTCACGGACGAACAGTATCTTGTTTTTCCTGAGAATATCTGAAATAATCGTTTCATCGCTTCTGAATACGAGCATCTTCCCGGTTTTTTCATTGAAGCCGTGCACGAACACAGGTTTGTAGTTGTTATGCCGGTCAGATACAAGCAGCGCGCCCCTGGTCAGCCCGAGATCAGATAAGAATTCTTTGAAAATAGAAACAACCTCTTCGACACGTTCATCGGCTGACTCACTATCTTCGATCGTTTGTATGAGGTCTGCAAGCTCATCATCACGGGACACACCGGTCTGTTCATCGTACCCCTCATCCGGTATTGTCGGAGCAATATCCTCCGCCCCCCCGCTCGACTTATCCTGTATGTGCGAAGAGTTTTCCCCGGGCGATCCTTCCTGCAATGCCGTGTACGTATCCCCGACGAGCGTACCGAGATCGGGAAGCGTAGATTCAAGGGCCGAGTTTTCCCATTTTATACCCAGCGTATCATCAGTTACGGATTCGTCAACTTCTGCATTATCTTCACTATTGGTATCCGGAACTCTTTTCCCCGCCGACTCTTGTGCAGCTTCAATTTCTCCCTGCCCTTTTCCCGGAGCCTGTTCGAGCTCCTCCAATTCTTCTACTGTTTCAACATGCTCCTGCTCCTCTTCCGCAACCTCTTCGAGCTCCTCCAGTTCTTCTGCTATCTCCGCTTCACCGACTTCTTCGAGCTCTACCACTTCCTCAACACCTGTAAGTGGGATTACGCCTGTATCAAGCTCAGGGACCTCCTCAGCCGCCATCTCCTCATCCAATGCCGTCTCCGGTACTGGTGCCGTCTCAGGTACAGGTGCCGACTGCGGTACAAGCCCAGAGGGCTTTTCTTCCTCATTTTTAACCGTCCGGGCTTCCTCAAGTCCTTTTTCTTCCTGCATTTTCTCAAGACTCGCCCCTGCAACCGGCCGCAGTTTCCGCATCCCGATTGATGTCAGTATGAAAATAACAATAGCGAGAATCACAATAGCCTGAATAACGAGAACGAGAGCCCCGACAGAAGAGATGCCAATCTTCTCAGTATCAACTGCGATTGCCACGACCCATTCTGACAGGGGTGCAGGCGCATGCACAAAGTACACCGTCTTGTCATATTGCAGCATTTGAACCCGTAATGCGCCTTTTGTTTCATCTAAGAGCATATCAGCAAAATTCCTGAGGTTCTGCTGTTCACTTCTACTGACTGTAGGAAAATTCAAAAGGACAACACCAGTTTCAGGGATTGAAAATTCCTTAAATTCAAAACCTATGGTACTTTCGGCACCTACGGTACTGAACATTTCATTGAGCATTTCTTCTGTATAATAGAACAGCATTATATAGCCAGCGGGTTCTGAGAGATACCTGTAAAAAACGAAGTTTCTGACAAGAGGGTCATAAACCGGTGAAAAATTTCCTGACGCCATTTTTTTAAACTGATCGTCGTACAGTACGGATTTAGCAGCATCAGTGCTGTATTCAACGGTGCCAGCAGGACCAATGAGCCGTATTTTACTGCAATTCGGTTCTTCCTGAACGAAACGATTGATGAGGAGTACTGCTGTTGAATTCGCTCCATCTTCTGCAAACCGGGCAAGAGAAGCGCTCCCGATCTTTTCCAGAAGAAAATCGATCTTTTTATTCTCAATAGCAATCGTTCGAACAAAAATATTCGACAGGATACCAGCCTGTTCAAGATAATCGCGCTCGATACTGGTGCCGATGACATCACGAACACGCATTTTCTTTAAATGAAGGCCGTTCTCTCCAAATATCAGAAAAAGGCTTCCCACCAAAATAATTGCAGCCGACAGAACGACAACTATTCTTTTCACTTTTTCTCCACACTCTGTAGGCAAGTGAAATTTCAATCATAAATTGTACAAGCAAACTCTTGCCGTATTGTAACACACTATAGTCAGTTAAATGTAAATTTCTGTTACCATAAATCGGCTTTCTCCGGCATGGAATGCCGGCATTTTAATGAATAAAACCATAAAGAGTCATACAGGCGCGCACGCTTTGGTATACACCTGGACGGCCTGAAAACCGTCGGTTACTTTTTGATTATGATGCCGTCGGATTCCAATCTGTTCTTTGTTTCCTTCGCGTCCTCTTTTTTTAATTTAGCTTCAGGTGTTTTTTTCGGGGATGTCTCATCCTCTATGATATCCGATATCTCCATGTCTATTTCATGGATAATGTCCGACTTTTCATCCATTGCATGGACTCCTTCACCCCTCTGGGCTTTCGGTTTCACACTGTACAGCACAGTTCTCATTAATAATAGTATAGCAGAAATAAGCAACACTATCAATGCAGCAGAATGAAAAAATGAATACCCCGTTATAAAAGGGCCGATTGAAACGATATATACATCACGTCCTGCCGACCTTAGCGGTTGAGCGATAAGTATTCGATTGATTTTTATAAATACAGGGCTCCTGTCAAGATATGTCGATAAATCAATACCGGAGACGGCTTCACACCCATTTTCAGCGAGTGCGAATATTTTTCTGCTTGAAGTGTCGTATAGAAAAAAGCAGCCGGTTTCCGGCGGAAGGGCATCTTTAACATACCGCTCGTTCAATATGGCTTCGGTGACAGATGCTGTACCGACGTACACAAAGCGGAGCTTTCCCCATTCATCAACAAAAAAACCACTGCCTGTCAAATTGGATGGAGCCATACTCCCGATCATCCGCACGCTGTCGTCCATCCGGATGTATGCCGCATCAATAATACCGTTCTCTCTCAACAGCTGAACCCATCCTTCGCCGGTAAGAAGAGGATCCCGTAAAAGAGAAGCGGCTTGGGATAAAACAGCCTCAATTTTTTCCGCATTATTTTCAAAACGCTTTTGGGTATCATGCAGCAGGTAACGATCACGGACATCGATCCACTTCCGTGTTGCTTGATCGAAGAAGCCGGGTTTTTCTTCTGCAGAAACAGCAAAAATAGATACTCCTGAAATACAGAGTAAAGCAAAGAGTATGAGTAGACCGCCAATAGTAAACAGAAAAAATTTTTTAATGGTTGTCATTCTCACGTGCATCGGCGTTTCATCTGCGATGACTTTTTATAAACAGCTTTTTTGTCGTTCACAAAAGAAGTTATTCCCTCTTATAATTATATACTAGTATCGGGTAAAGTTTAGCAAAACAAAACAGCAACTATCCGTTAAAGAAAAATTATGTTAATTCCGACAATATGGGTGTCGGTACAAATATTATAGTTCCCCTCCCAGTTACTATTCTTTTGTACCCGATAAAGACTAGCGTTTCGCTAGTCTTTTTTTTACGGCTTGACTTTTCGATGCTCCTTTATTACAGTCTGATTGATAAATTCCTCTGAACCAACTGACCTCAAAAGTAGCGTTTGTCCTTTGCGGGATATGTCCCTGGCGGGATATGCCCCTGGCGGGATATGCTACTTCGCGGCCTAGTGTCAAAGATAACTTATTTTAAGGAACTGAGAAGTAGCGTATGTCTTTTCCGGGATATGTCCCTGGCGGGATATGCCCCTGGCGGGATATGCTACTTCGCGGCCTAGTGTCAAAGATAACTTATTTTAAGGAACTGAGAAGTAGCGTATGTCTTTTCCGGGATATGTCCCTGGCGGGATATGCCACTTCGCGGCCTAGTGTCAAAGATACCTTAAGTTAAACTACTGAGAAGCTGTCTCATCTATGGGAAAACTGAATAAATTAGAACGCGTGCTCGTTATCATTCTGTTGCTTCTTTCCATCGTCCTCGGTACAGGACTCGGAATTTTCATTGCGGCGTTCAGTAATACGACCGACATTGTCGAACTCGAGGATTTCAAACCCGAAATACCTTCCAAGATCTACGATAGAAATGGAAACCTCATCAGTGAGCTTTTCACCGTTAAAAGAGAGCCAGTCACCTTTGAGCAGCTTCCTAAAAACCTTATAAATGCACTTCTCGCAACTGAGGATGCACAGTTTTACTCCCATCACGGAATCAACCTGAAACGTGTATTCGGTGCATTGGTTGCAAATATCAAATCAGGGAAAAGGAGTCAGGGAGCAAGCACAATAACAATGCAGCTCTCGCGAACCCTTTTTACCGGCAGAGAAAAAACATGGGTACGAAAGATAAAGGAGAGCTGGCTTGCACTGAAGATTGAAAAGAAGTACTCGAAAAATGAGATACTCACCCTCTACTTCAACCAGATCTACTTTGGCCACGGCGCATATGGTATTGAAGCTGCATCGCAGTTCTATTTCAATAAGCGTGTCGAAGATCTCACACTCGCGGAATGTGCAATGCTCGCAGGGCTGCCGCAGTCTCCCAACAGGCTGTCACCCATAAAAAATCCGACACTTGCCAGAAAGAGACAGGAGCGCGTGCTGGAAGCCATGGTCGAGTCAAAGATGATAGGAATGAAGGAGGCGTATGAGTCGTTTCAGGATTTCTGGATTAACTTCAGACTCCAGATGCGCTCACCCTCACAGTCCGTGTACAAGCTTACAGAAAACAAAGCCCCCTATTTTGTTGAATATGTGCGCCAGAAACTCGAACAGATATACAGTTCCGACAGAATATACACCGATGGTTTAAAAGTGTATACCTCTCTCGATCTTACCCAGCAGTCATATGCTGAAAAGCATCTGAAAGAGGGGCTCGATCGCCAGAACCAAATCTATAAACAGACGACAAGTGTCATTAAAAATACACTCGATAAAAAAATTCTTGATTCACTTGATATGCTCTCCCTCTGTTTCAACCTGGAAAATATCGATATTAGCGCATCAAAAAATGAAGAACGCATACTCACCCTTCTTCAGAAAAATTTCATAGCGCCGTTTGATATGATTTCATTTCTTTTTGGGACGAATAACATCAACAGAATTATCGAAAGCTCATACTCGATCGAACAAGGCGCAGGCGAGTTTCAAAAGGTTGAAGGGGCCATTATTGCCATGGAACCGAAAACAGGCTATATAACCGCCATGGTGGGCGGCAGCGACTTTACTGAAGACAATCAGCTCAACAGGGCGGTACAGATACGGCGGCAAACTGGCTCGGGTTTCAAGCCTTATATTTACACGGCTGCCATCGATACAAAGATATTCACCCCGGCCTCAATCATCGTGGACAGCCCGGTGGTTTTTTATAACGGTGACGAGAAGTGGATTCCGAATAATTACAGCGGCACGTACAAGGGAAAAATGAGGCTGAGGGAGGCGTTGAGGCAATCGGTGAATGTGGTTACCGCGAAGATCGTCGACAGGCTCGGCGTCGATACGGTGATAAAATACGCCTCCCGCATACTCGATATTCAGGACCCTGAAGATATCAAGAAGCGGTTCCCCCGTGTATATTCCATTGCTCTCGGTATCGTAGAGCTTTCTCCATACGAACAGGCGCGGGGTTTTTGCACATTTGCAAACAACGGCACCGAAGTAACACCGATCGCAATTCTGTATGTGCTCGATAGAGATGGAAATCTTATCGATAACTACGAGGCAAACGTACGGAAAAAAGAAATACAAAAAGGACAACGGCGTGTTATTTCGGAACAGACGAATTTTATCATCGTCGATATGCTCCGGGACGTACTGCGACCCGGCGGAACAGGATACAGGGCGGCTTCGACATATGGCTTCGACAAACCTGCCGCAGGAAAGACAGGCACGACACAGAACTGGAAAGACGCCTGGTTTTCCGGTTTTACACCTGATCTCGTCGCGTCGGTCTGGGTAGGTTTCGACAGAAACAGTATCTCTCTGGGAAGAGGCCAGGCAGGAGGCGTGGTAGCTGCTCCGATCTGGGCACAGTTCATGCGGGACGCTCTGCAGGATAAACCGGGTACATGGTATTCGCGTCCGAAGGGGATATACGCAGTAAAGATCTGCAAAAGATCCGGCCTTCTTCCAACAGAGTACTGTAAAGATACAATCACTGAATACTTCCTCGAAGGAACTATTCCGACAGAATACTGCACCGAATGCAAACCCGGATCCAAAAACGAATCATTCAACAAGGAGATTTTCCGGAGAAAAAAGTCATCTTCGAAAGAACCTTTCAGCGAACAGGGCACGACAGCCGAACCAAACGTGTTTTCTCCGGGCACCGATGCGCCAGCATCCGGAGACAGCAGTTCCATACTTGAAAACAGGCGTTCCGAAACCGAACAGCCGGGTGTGCCAGACAATGCTTCGAGCTCCGCAACCGATGAATATGCAGCCCCGGAGATACCTTCTACCGGAGATTCTTCGGCAGACACTGCTGTTACACCATCAGCAGGTCCCTCAGAAACACCGGTTTCTCCCAATGACAGTCCGGACTCTACCGAAACGACGGGCACTGATTCTGCTGAGGAGAATTGACAATGCCGCCGACCGGAGTACGACCTTTTCGTTTTGTATATTCTGGAGCCCGGAACAGTTTTACCAATATGGCCATCGATGAAGCTGTGTTGATCGGGCTCAGAGAAAAGAAGTCCACTCCCATCCTGCGAATATACAAATGGATTCCGCCAACCATAACCCTTGGTTATTTTCAGAGTATCAAAGATATCGACATAGCGCTCTGCAAGAAGGATGGTATCGGGGTTGTGAGAAGGCTGACAGGCGGCAGGGCTGTTCTGCACAACGAAGAGCTGACATACAGTATACTGTTTTCAGAAGAGGATTTTCAACCCTTCAGAAAAAAAGAGATATTTGTTTTTATAGCCCGGTGTCTCATCGATGCCCTTGAAATTGTCGGAATACACTCGAAAATTGCGCAAAAAACCAGGGGAGACTTGAAGTCGGCAAACTGTTTTGCCTCTCCTGCACAATATGAAGTTGAATCCTCAAACGCGGGCAAGCTCATCGGTAGTGCGCAACTTATTCGTGACGGGATACTCCTCCAGCATGGTGCCATACCTATTACCAGTTCGTATACGAAAATTGCAAAATATCTACATTCAGGGACACAATTTACAAAAACTGCTTCATCATTGTCAGAGACAGCGGGTGCCACCATTTCCGAAAAAAAGCTATTAACGGCGCTGAAGGAGGGTTTCTCCCGATATCTTCCGGTTTCGGAAGGAGATTTTTCAGACTATGAGCAGAGCCTTATCCACAATCTTACCCATGAGAAATACTCCAGCCAGGAATGGAACATGAGACGCTAAACGTACTGGCATGGTAAGGTGAAAGTTGGTAGAAATATTTCCGGCGGCTGCCCATGTTTGGAACCTGTGGCTATTCTTCTTTGTTCTGGGCCTTCCGTTTGTTCTTAACAATCCGGAACATCTCGTAGAGGTTTTTTACCACGATTCTATCTTCATAAATCTGTATTTTTCCGGTATCGGCGAAGTTCTGGAGTATTTCCTTGACCTTGTTCACCTTCTCACCACACCAGTGGGCAATTTCATCTACCTTGCTGTTAAAGGTCACCGGATTTGTCGTTTTGGGCGATATATTCTGGTTTTCCGCCAGCATGAGAAATACATCGCAGATCTTGGATTCGATATCGGGGAGAGTCAGGATAAGCAAACGTCTTTTAGCATCGTATATTCGGTTTGAAAATATCTTGAGAATATTAAATGCGAGCTGCGGGTTACCCTGCAGGAGCAGATCGAAGTTTTCCTTGTTGAATTTGAGGATCTTCACTTTATCAATCGCAATGACCGAGGCACTTCTCGGTTGATCTTCGAGGATGGCCATCTCGCCGAAGATATCCCCCGGATGGAAGATATCGAGTGTTTTCTCCATGTCAGAAACGATCTTCGTTACCTTGACCCTTCCCTCCTGTAGAATATAGAAATCCTTCCCCGGTTCATATTCACAAAAAAGTATATCGTCCGGCTCGTACGTTTCACCGAATTTACTGAACATATCGTCTTTTGCCATTGCCGTTTCCGTTTGTTGCATTTATTGAGCCTGTCTGCGTCACATAGAACGCTTTCGAGCAGTAGTTACATCTGCTCCAATATTTGTTCGCGCTCCTTCAAGACACTACTTTGACACGTTGAGACTCGCCAGTTCCCTTTTGGCTCTTCTGTCTATAGGGCTCTCGGGCAGCATCTTCAATACCTTCTGGAAAAAAGAAGCGGCTCGTACCTTGTCACCCTGCTGCTTGTAGGAAATGCCTATATTGAAGAGCGCATCTTTAAGGTTGTCGTCTCTGGGATATTTCTTGATCATGTTTGTAAGTATATTGATCGCGTCACCATATTTCTTCAACGCAATAAGGCAGCGCCCCATTTCGAATTCAATTTTTGAAATGTAATCCGATGCACTTTCGTCAAGAGCACCTGATGCATGAAGCTTCTTGAACAGAGTGTACGCTTCTTCGTACTTTTCCTGTGAGAAGAGACTGATTGCATCGTAGTATTTCGTTGCAATATCCATCGACTCTTCGCCGGGTTCTGCAGCTTTTTCAGGGGTCGCCGGCTGAACCGCGCTTTTCAAAGAATCGGTAATATCTGTGTAGGTGCCCGTACCCTTCCCTTCCATGGCATCTTTGATTGCTGCAATCCTCTCCTTAGCCTGATTTGCGAAATTGCCGTTCGTATAGTGCTTCAGGTATGTTTCGTATACATACTTCGCCTGCTTGTACTTATGATTTTTCAGATAATACTCCCCGATTTTAAACAATTCCAGCTGATTGTCGCCAATTTCCGTGTCATCGAGAAAGTTGTGAACGAGCTTCCCCACCTTGCGCAGCTGATTGCTGAAGACACGCAGGAAATTGGTAATTATACTGATATTTTTTGTAACAAGACGCTCGAACTCTTCAGTGGTCAATACGAGAACCTGTGAAGGTTTTATAACAAGTGCGGTTTCCTCACGGGGGCGTTTGGCCAAAGAAGACTTGACGCCGAAAAACTCACCATTCTGGATTGTTTCCCGAACCTCTTCACCGGTTTCGATAGAATGGTAAATGAGGCTAACAGCTCCGGCTTTCAGTACGTAGATATTGTCACCGATATCACCATGAAAGTAAATAATACTCCCTGCTTTATAGTTCCTTAAAATCCCAGGCACGATTCCATCCTAAATAGGCAGAAATGGCAGTTCTTTTTTAAACCCAACCGCCTTGCGTATCTTCTTCATCAGGCTATTCGGGTCCCCTGTAATCAGCTTATCCTTTCCCTCGATCTTTATTTTGGAGAATTCAGAACCGAGCTCCTTGAATATTTCACCGAAATCATCATCTCCGTAAATCGGTTTCCCCTCGAGAAAGACAAGAGCAATATCCTTGAGCGTTGCATCCACCAAAAGAGCATAGGCTTGTTTTTTGGAGCCGCGCACCACAAGCAGATCAGCGATCTTCCCCTTCTCGAGGGAACCGATCCTGTCGTACACCCTGAAGGCTTTTGCCGGATTGACCGTTATCATCTTGACTATCTGTTCATCGGAGAGATCCTCATTGTACATTTCCCTGTACTTTTTCTTGCCAAAGCGTATCTCTTCGAGGATGTTCAGTTCTCCGGTTGCCGGAGAATCCGTTCCAATTGACGTATTGATACCCGATTCAAGTATTTCCTTTATCTTCGCCGTTT
>CAZGJW010000087.1:0-12154 GCA_964525675.1 uncultured Spirochaetota bacterium | reverse complement strand
TGTCGAGAAATGATTCATTCTTGTAGCCGAGCAAATTTTTACTCAAATCGGTCATGGCGCAGTATACCGAGACCAGGTCAACAAGGTGAGAAACAATTCGAAGCATAATTACATTTTCATTCTCATTGTTTTGCGATTCCAGATACTTGATTTTCTGATTGATCTCGTCAATCTTTCTTTTCAGAAACGAAACCTCTTCATTATACTTCACTTTTCTTTCTTTACTCACCGCCATTCGCTCGTCCTATTTGCACTACGCTTCAACATCGATATTATTGCCCACTCCCTCTTCCGAAAATTCATTTTTCTCCGTTTGTACAGTACTCTCGCTGTGCATTTCTTCTTCGGGCGCTACAGTTTCATCTGCAGGAGGACCGGCGACGCCGATACCGGTTACATTCTCTGGCGGAACAGGCCAGGTATACGAAGAATCTGGAATATCACCCAAACATATCACCCCCCCCCGTCGATGGAACATTCACATACGATAACCAGATTTCATCCTGCCGATAGATGCCCTGAAATGCATCGAAAGGCAACCCACCGTCATTCAAGCGGTCTCCTTTACCTGCCAAACGTGTAATCCTCAAAGAGAAACACATTGGAGGTGTTATCAGCCAGGTTTTTCAGCTCGATCTTGTAGGGAAGGTAGTACTTCCCAAAGTTCTTATAGCTGTTGACAACCTGAACGTAGGGCGAACCGTCCAGATAGTACACCGCCTCATGTATAACCCACTTTTTCTTATCGAGAGTAAACAACGCGTAATTGTTATCCTTTTCTTCCTTCTCCGGATCCCATGCCTGTACTACTACAGAGTTTGCGTCTTCCTTGACAAAGCTGACCTTTTTCCTGTCAATCAATTCTTTGAACTCCTCCGGGTTCTGAACCTTGGAGATGCCGGAAAACTTCAAATAATCCTCATACATCGAGAACAGCGATGCATACTCACTCTTAATATTTTCAATGATAATTTTTACCCCTTCACCCTTTTTAAAGGTCACGACAACCGCTGGTTTCCCCTTCCCTGTTAAAATATCCTCGGGGAGGTCCTTCAGCGCGTCCTCAAAGGTATTGTTTTTAACCCGCACCCAGTACGAATCGGGTGTTATTTTCTTGGACATGCTCAGTATCGAATTATATACCTCGCCGATCTTATCAGCCGCAAACCCCACCCAAACCGACATAATAATGAGCATACTATAGATAACAGTTTTCACATTCCCCCCTCACAATGTTGTTCATTGATAGTATACCTGGCGGCATGTATACCTGGCGGCATGTATATTGTATCCGATGAACGATATTAACTCAAGCATTTTCCCCTATCATATGCCGCGCCTGCTCAATAGCCGCATTACTTATTGTTTTACCGCTGATCATGCGAGCGATCTCCTCCACTCTCTTTTCACCCTTCAGCACACTGGCCTCAGTGACCGTCCTTCCGTTTCTGTCACGCTTTTCGGTGCGTATATTAAGGTTTCCTTTAGATGCTATCTGCGCCTGATGCGTAATACATATAATCTGCTTGAGGCCAGCCATTGCCCGCAGCCTGCTGCCGACTGCCCATGCAACCTTGCCGCCGATACCGGCGTCAATCTCGTCGAAGACGAAGGTCTGTATCGGGTCAACATTACCGAGAACCGTCTTGATTGCAAGCATTATTCTGGAGAGCTCGCCACCGGATGCAACATTTTTCAACGGCATCAGCGGCTCTCCGATATTCGTTGAAATTAGAAACTCCACATTGTCAAGCCCGTACGGCATCAACTTATACCGCTTTTGGTCGATTACAACAAGTCCGTCTTCGCCTTCCGTATAGTTAATATGAACCGAAAAACGAGCCTTGGCGAGGCTTAAAAATTTAAGCTCATCCATTACCGCCTCTGAAAGTGTTTTGGCGGCAACCCGCCTGCGTACGGAAAGCTCTATTGCCAGTTTCTGCGCCTTCCTGAGCTCTTTTTCAAGCTTATTTTGAAGCTCCTGAATAACTGTGTCGTTCGTCTCGAGAGTCTCAAGATCTATCGCACACCTCTGCCAATACTGCTGAATCTCAGAAACTGTTTCTCCGTACTTCTTTTTGATATTTTTAATGAGCTCCAGCCTGGACAGTATACCGTCGATCTTTCCCGGTTCGTATTCGATCCCGTCTATATACTGCTTGAGATCAGTCGCACTCTCATCTATCAGAACGCGCGCATTCTCAAGATTCTCGACAAGACCATTTATTTCAGACGAAACCTCTCGGACTTTACCCAGAGCCGTGAGCGCCTGTTCTACCAGGGTAAGCGCAGAAAACTCATCACCTTTGATAGGGTCATAGGCCTCTGAAATGGAAGACACGAGGCTCTCATAGTTCCGCAATACCCTGTATTGTCTCTTGAGCTCCTCTTCCTCCTCCTCTGCAATATTCGCCCGGTCTATCTCAGCTTTTGCATAACTCAAAATATCTATCTTTCGCTCTTTTTCCCTCTCATCAATGGTCCGTTTCTCTATCTCCTCCTGCAGGTGGAGCACATTCAGGTAACTCTGCCGATACTCTGCCAGATCGCTCTGAAGTTTACCGTACTGATCGAGCAGATGAAGATGATTCCGCACCATAAGAAGCGACTGGTGTTCATGCTGGCCGTGTATGTCAACGAGCAGAGCGGTTATATCCTGAAGATCTCGAACAGAAACCTGGAGGCCATTTATGAAACTCCGAGAGCTGCCCTCCCTTGTGATGATTCTCCTGATAATGTAGGCATCTCCCTCGTTTCTTTCAATACCTTTCTCTTCGAGAACTGTGCATACCGGGTGCGAGCGCTCAATCTCAAAACGCCCCTCCACGATACAGGAGTCAGCACCGGTACGAATCTGTGATGTTTTTGCCTTTTCGCCGAGAACAAGCCCGAGGGCCCCGACAATGATGGACTTCCCCGCTCCAGTTTCTCCAGACAGCACGGTGAGCTTACTGCTGAACTGCAGCGTGAGCTCCTCGATTAGCGCGAAGTTCTTGATGTACAATTCAGACAGCATTTCAACCCTTCCAGGCAAGCTTTTCCCGTACTATGTCATAAAAACTTCTGTTCCCAAGGGATATCAGCTTGGTTACTGTTTCAGATCTCAACACCCGCACTATATCACCGTCCTGCACATCAAATGCGACCTGTCCGTCTACTGTTATTATTACCTTCCTCTGCGTTGACAGAATGCGAACGGTGATATCCTCTCTCGGCGGTACGACGAGTGGACGTGCACCGAGAGAATGCGGACAGATTGGACATATAACGAACGCTTCTGTTGTGGGTTCGAGTATAGGCCCACCGGCGGAAAGCGAATATGCGGTTGAACCCGTCGGTGTCGAAACTATTATCCCGTCTGCCCTATACGCCCCGATAAATCGATTTCCACTCGAAACTTCAAGCTCGAGCAGGCGCGATATCCCACCGGTATTGATAACCACATCATTGAGGCCTGTCGACTGAAAACAGGAAGCTCCTTCCCTGATGACCGATATGTCTATCATCATACGTTCTTCGTAGCTATGCAGGCTGCTGACGAAGCATTCGACACATTCGACAACCTCAGTTTCCCTGAATTCAGTGATAAAACCGAGCCCACCGAGGTTGATACCCGCGATGGGAATCCCGTACTGCGAAAAAACCCTCGCCGCAAACAGGAGTGTGCCATCACCTCCTATGGCAACGGCAAAATCACATGCGGGTATTTTTTCCCGGATAGACCGCTCGATTTCACCTTGCCTTGACGGCAGAATCAGATATTCGATATCCCTCGAACGAAGATATCCTTTCAGAACTTCAGCAGTGTTGAATGCCCTGCTGCTGTTATCCTTAATCACAACGCCTACCATTTTCACGCAACCAACCCCTTTACACCATATATCATGCGCTGTATTTCGGAGCAGTCAGTCCCGATACCCGATTCCGAGTGCTGCGCAGTATATACTCTATTAGAACAGATAATTTCTCATTTTTCTTTCTTTATTTTAAGAAAATTCCTCCTCTATTAAAAACCCTTCAAAACATGCTCACCGAACCTTGATGAAATCAATTTCCGATTAAGTCAAAACTTTTAAGTAACTTCTCGCGAAGTTACTTTATGATTTTCGGTCCCCCGGGGATGTAGGCCACTTCTAAGTAACTTATCGCGAAGTTACTTTATGATTTTCAGTCCGAGGGGACGTAATCCGCCGCGAAGTCGCCACTTTTTCCCAAAATCTGTCCTGCGACAGCATCCCGTTTTTTATAAAACCGCTCTGATGCAGCGCGCGATATTTTCAATGTGCTTCCTGTCGAGAGAAGGGTACAGCGGCAGTACAACTGTTTTCCCGAATAGCTCCTCGGTATTTTTAAACTTCTTCGGATCAAGTTTCAGATACCGGTGCAGCGGTTTGCCAATCCCCCTTTTTACCGGAACCCCGTATTTTTTGAAAAACCGCTCGGCGTCATCAAAGGGAGTTTCAGTTTTTACAACATAACTAGGAAAGCAAAGTTCCTGACCTTCCCCCCTGCCTATCAACGTACAGTTAGATAACAACGCCGCATCATCGAAATACCTGCCAATTTTTTTTCTCTTTTGTATCATCCGCTCAAGTTTTTTCAGCTGGGATATGCCTAAAGAGGCGTTAAAATCACTCATTAGATAATCTGTTGAGTATTCTTCGGCCCTGTATGAAAGAATGGTTTGTTTGAGACGCACATCTCTGGATGCGAGCATACCCCCGCTGCCGGTTGTAATGATCGCATCGTCATTGAAATTCATAGTTACGAAATCACCGAATGAACCTATCTTTCTATCGTTAATCTGCCCGAACAACGTGCCGTCAAGATCTTCAATAACGGGAATACCGAAGGAGCGGAAAGAGTCGAGATCATTGGGCAGCCCGAACATCTGACTGATAATGATACACCGTGTCCTCTCCCCAGTTTTCTTTTCTATACCTTCTTTCAATGGAAGAAAGCTATCTTTTTCGACATCGACCAAAACCGGCGTAAGTCCGGCCCTGAGTACGTGGCCGAAGGTTCTGTATCTGGTAAAGCTCGAAAGGATCACTTCATCTCCCTGTTCAGCACCGAGAATGGCAAACGCTGTTTCCAGTGCATGAAGATTACTGTTATAAACTGCAACATAGGGAAGCGAGAGCGTCTTACGCAGCATACCGGCAAACTCGCGCATATATGCACCCGGAGTTAAATCGTCGCTGATCATGCAGTACAGCACCGCTTCAAGATCTTTCTTTTCGATAGTGGGAATATTGAAACGTATCATGTGTCTACGCCTTTACCCTGCATGCACAGAAAGACCAGCAAGTATTCGATCTTTTCCCCTGAGCACACCTCTGTCCACATTAGAGGCAATAAAACAGTTTCCCGAAACTCTGAACTTCCTGGGAATCTCCACATTTCTTCCTATAAGCGTTATACCGTCTCGAATAAACTCGGGATATTCGCTGTTGCTACCGGATATATCCTCGCCGCCGACAACAGCCTTTTCACCGATATTCGGCGAAACCTTTGAAAACAGTTCACTGTTTCCGCATATGATTGAATTCCTGACGACAGCGTTACCGCCGATATAGTTATTCTCCATAACAATCGAGTCTATAATCTTCGCATTGCTTCCGACCCGAACACCGGGAAACAGTATTGAACGATCAACCATACCCTCAACGAGGCACGATGGTGAGATGTGAGAGTTTCTCACAAAACCCCCGTTTCCAATACGGGTTGTGCTTTCGTCCTTTACGGCCCTAAGTGGGGATGAAAACAACTGAATATTGTCTTTGAGTCTTTTAAGCAGGGTCATATGTGTATTGTAGTATTCCATAACGGTTTTAAACGGTATATACCACGCCTTGCAATGTATGGCCTTCCCCCCGGAGGTGAAACAATCCATCACCGCATCCCATGTCCGGTCAATGTCTCCCTGCAGTCCGGACAGACCGTCCCGATCGTTAAAAAGAGGCCGGAGCATTCCTTCGCTGACGTAAAATCCAAATGTGTGCCCGTCCCGTGCATTGAAAGAATATCTTCCCTCCACCAGTGCATCCACCTGCCGGATCAGTTCAACCCAATCCGCAATAAGAGCACCGTCAGCTCTCATAATGAGAAAACCGCCTCTCTTCTTCCCATTCACTATTTTTGAAAAAGCGTCGAAAGTATCTGGATCCTCAATAATTCTGACCCTGCCCGTATTGTAGGTATATACGAGATGATCTTTTAGAGCCGCATCCCGTTCGGCAAACACAAAAATTTTCGCATTCTTAAGAGAGACAAAGGGCGCTATATAATAATCGATAATTCTCGTTCCGCCAAAGACAGTAACGAGAGATTTAACTCTCCTGTCTGCAATTGAAAGAAGGCCGGGCTCCAGGTTTTTAATAAAGACACATACAGTAATATTTTTCATGGTCGATGCTTCCAGAACAACCTCTCAAAACATACTAATATAAAAAAAACAGGTAGCCAGAACAGTCTGCGGAAAGGACCCGGTTGAGGAATCTCCCGCAATACCGCCCTTTGGGGTTCAACATATTTCCAGTATCTTTTTTTAACTGTACCCGCAAACACATCGAAGAGTCGGCCTACAAGTATAGTGATTCCCGCATTAACGTGATTTCTATTCGCTTCGACCCAGTTTACCTCGTGCGGTGAGCCAAGGCCGATAAAAAAATAATCTGGAGAAGCCTTCCCTATTGCCGTCACGATATCTTCATGGTTTTTTTTGGGATAATCCCCCCTGTATCGACCGACAACGAACAGTTTCGGTATTTCTTTTTTCAGGTTTGTGTATGCCCGATCTACGGTTGTGCCTCTGCCTCCGAGAAAATACACAGATTTATTCAGCTCGACAGACTGCATTAAAAGCCGTTTGACAAACTGCGAAGGGTCTATTTTCTCTGCAACAGTTTTCTTTAAGAGTTTGGCGGCACGAAATATGCTTTTTCCGCTCGGGATTATGATGTCTGCTTCTTCTAAAAAAATGCGTAACAGCTTTTTTCTTCTTGCCATCATGAGAGTTGGAAGGGACAGAAAAACGATGACACGACTTTTTTCATCCATGTGGAATCTTTCCGTCGATTTCAGTACATCTTCCGTTCGAACTGCATCAAACGGTATGCCGAGAATACGATCCCTCTTCATGTTCCAACCATCCCTGAATAGTAAGTACGGATAAAACCGGTCCCGACCAGGGCCGCGGTATCCGATTTCATAATAAAATTCCCCATTGTCAGTGCTATTCCACCGGCGTCTTTTACTGTCTGAACCTCGTCCACTGTAAATCCACCTTCGGGTCCGAAAAAAAGATGAAATGAGATATCAGCGGCCGAAATAGATTCGAGATAAGGTTTAATATGTACATCTGAATCACCGGCACAAAAAATTATGATAACTTCGTTTTCCGTTTTATTCAAGTTTCTACACGCATCCACAAAAAAAGCCGGCGGTGAAATCTCCATCTGCTCTTCACTTCCTGAAACCTTCGCACCTTCCCTTGAAAGCCGCCGCCAGCGCTCCATTCTGGACACACCCGTATCTCCACGCGGAATCGATCTGCTCGTTATGAGAGGCACAAACGTCCGAACACCCAGTTCTGCAAGCCGTGCCACGAGGGAATCCATCTTCCACGCTTTGAGAAAACCCTGATAGACACTAATAGTTGTATGCCAGCCGCCTTTAATCTTTCTCGTACCGGCGACTGTGCAGATAATCCGCTTCTTTTCAATACTGAAAACGAGAAGCCGCGCCTTCTTTTCCCCGAGCACCGCTTCTATTATATCTCCCTTTTTTATGCGCCGGACGTTTTTGAGGTGGTGATAGTCTTTTCCCTCTATGAAAACAAGCTGATCCTCTTCCCGATACGTCTGTAGGAAAATGTTCTGCATGGTGCCCCCATATAGTATACCCGCTCTATTTTAGAGTCAATTTTATTGCAATATTTTACCCGATCGATAGTATTTCATCCATGAATGATAAAACCATAATTAAAATCCATTGACCTGGCTGTTCCAGTCCCCTATTTGATAAACTTTAAAACATTCAATTTCCATCTACTTTTGTATTTTACATGGTGGTTGGAGCAACCCCTATTGAAAAATACCCGAAAAAGGATTACATTTTATAGGCAAGTAAAATTTCAATCGTAAAAGGTCAAACCGACACTTGTCTAATGGTTTTTACCTATAGAATGTAATAATAGGTAATTGTGACGTAATAAGTCATTTGAACATAAAAATTCTGGTACAAAATACCAAAATCCTAATTGATAAAACCATATTTATGAACAAAGTACTGACCCCGAAAGAGAGGCTCGTTCTCATCAGAAAAGGAAATGAACTGTTCAACAACGGGGATATTGAAAAAGCGGCCAAGATATTCGTTACCACGTCCTACAAAGACGGGCTTATCAGGGTCGGAGATTACTACTATTTCGATAAAAAAAAACCGCTGAAGGCGCTCCATTTTTATATCGAGGCAAAATACGAGAAGCGGATCAGTGAACTTACAGAAAGAATTGTCGCCGTATTGAAAAAGTGGCTCAGCGAAGGATGAAAGGAAAAATGTAATGAAAAAAAGTACAAAAGAGTACGAAGAATGGAAAAAAATTCCTGAAATCTCAAAAACGGCGTACCACCACCTGAAAGAAAGGCGATTCAGAGAGGCAGAGAGCGAGTTTAGAACAATTCTCGAAATCGACAAGAAAAATATCTACGCGCTCGTAGGAATCGCGGATGTGTTCAAAGGGGAAAAAAAGTATGACCAGGCCGAGGAGTACTATATGCAGGCGCGTAAGGTGGATCCGGTTAACAAGTTTGCGCTCATCGGCCTCGCCGATACATACAGAGGCGCTAAAAAATTTACAAAGGCGATAGAGGTGTGGGAAGAATACCTTTCCTACAGTGAAAACGAGTATGATATTGCCATTCTCACCAGACTCGGCGACACCTTCAGGAAGACGAAGAACTTCAACAAGGCGATAGAGTGCTATAAACGCGCCATGTCCATCGATTCAAAGAACCCCTATGCCCTGTCCGGCCTCGGGCACCTGTATTTTGAGAATAAAAACTTCAGAGAGTCGCTTTCGTACTGGCATCAGCTCATTGAAATTCAGCATGATGATGTCATTGTCCTGACGAGCACAGGAAATTGCTACCGAAAAATGAAGCTGTACAATGAAGCGCTCAAATTCTTTTACAAGGCGCTTGAAAAAGAAGAAAACAACTTCTATGCGCTGTACGGCCTTGCGGATTCTTACAGGGGCCTGCACGAGTATGAAAAGGCAGCGGATTACTGGCGGAAGATTTTAAAATCAGATCCGCAGAACAAAAAAATCCTCACGAGGCTCGGTGATGCGTATCGAAACCTCGGAAACGCCGAAACCGCCCGGTTCTACTATAAAAAGGCTATCGAGCAGGATTTCGATTACTACGCAATTCTCGGGTTGAGCATGTTAGACAAAATGGAGAACAACTTCGATGCGGCTATACAAAACCTCAACCAGCTGAAAAACCTTTCCGGTCTGAATTACCAGCTTACCATACTCCTCTCAGAATGCTACCAGTCTCTGGGTGACAGGGATAAAGCCAGGGAAATAATCAGCGAGGCATTGAAAAAAGGAATCCAGAACAAAGATCTGAAAAACAGGCTCAAACTCCTGACCGGAAGAAGCCGCTAGATCCATGTCCGAAAAAACATCAATACAAAACCACCTCAGCAGCAAATCCTTCATTGGATTATCAAGCGCTGAAATTGCCGCATATGTCGAATCGAAAAGTTTCAGGACGTTTCATGCAAAACAGCTATTTACCTGGGTGTATCAAAGACAGATAGAGAGCTTTTCACTGATGTCGGACATTCCGAAGGAGCTTCGGCAGCAGCTCTCCTCCGATTTTACACTCCGATATTACACAACCTTGGATTCATCCGTTTCGGCGGATGGGAAAACAGAAAAGCACCTGTTCATTACAGAGGATGGAATGGGTATAGAGGTTGTTGTTCTCAGGGATAAAAGGGGCTGGATGTCTTTCTGCATCTCGAGCCAGATAGGGTGTGCCGTCGGGTGTGCCTACTGCGCAACAGGAGCTCGAGGATTGGCCAGGAATCTCTGGTCAGGCGAGATCGTCAATCAGGTTCTTTCGCTCGAGAGGCTTTACGGAAAACCCGACAGCATTCTGTTTATGGGAATGGGTGAACCCCTTTTAAATTATGATGAAGTTTTGAAGAGCATCGGTCTTTTAATGGAGTCGGGATTCTCTCCAAGGCGCATCACTGTGTCCACCTGCGGCATCGTGAAAAAGATATACGACCTTGCCGATTCCGGGCTGAGGCCGAGACTCGCCGTATCCATCGGTTCGATATTTGAAAAAAAGAGGAAGACTATCATCCCGTTATCACCTGCAAACAACCTTGCCAGGTTGAAGAAGGCAGTTCAGCACTATCATGAAAAGACAAAGCGGCGTGTGACCCTGGAGTATACCCTTATGTCCGGCGTCAATGATTCAGAAGAGGATGCCGATGCCCTTGCCCGGTTTGCCCGGGATGCAAACGCCCACATAAATATCATCAGGTACAACAGAAGCGGCCCACGCAAGGTCCAGGCTCCTCCTCCTCAGGCATCTGCTTTTCAAACGTTTCAGACCCCGACAGCAGGGAGGATCATGGCATTCAAGCAAATACTCTCAGCTTCCGGGGTTCGTGTCAGCGAGCGGTACAGGCGTGGAAACGATATTGCGGCGGCATGCGGCCAGCTTGTATGGCATACAATATCAGAGAACGGTGCATAAAAACGCCGTCACCTATACATGTCCCAGCCCATCAAGTTTCTCCATGATTTCCGCCGGTAGATCAAGGTCGGCGGCCTTTAGATTCTCACTCAGGTGCTCCACCTTTGAGGACATGGGTATGGTGATCACTCCGGGCTTCCTGATGAGCCAGCACAGGGCGAGCCGGGCAGGGGTTTCACCACTTGCCGCGGCTATACGCTGCAGATCCCCGTTGTAAAACACCCTGCCCTTCCCGAGCGGTTCATAGGCGGTAAGAATTATTTTATTTTCTCTACAGTAATCCAGCAGTCCGGTTCTTTCAGGGTCGCGGGTCAGAATGCTGTATTCCACCTGGTTTGCTGCAATCGGAATATCTGAGAGAGCTTGCGCCTTCTTAAGCTGTTTAATGCCGAAATTGCTCACACCTACGTATTTTACACGACCACTTTTTACAATTTCATTGAATGCCCTGAATGTCTCCTTCAGGGGAATGGTCGGATTCGGCCAGTGAATGAGAAACAGATCAACGTAATCGGTGTCCAATTTTTTCAGGCTCGTATCGAACTCGCGCAGCACATCATCATACCTGAGATTGTTGCTCCAGATCTTCGTGGTGATGAACAGATCATCCCGGTTGAAGGGCTTTATCGCCCTGCCGACAACCTCCTCGGTATGCCCGCCGCCGTACATCTGCGCAGTATCGATATGTGAATACCCCATCTCTATCGCCTTCCGTACGAGAGCGACAGCCTCCCCGTCATGGGAGTAATCCGGTGTCATCTGGCCCCCTATCTTCCAGGTGCCGAGCCCTATTACCGGCAGTTTCTTTCCATTGTATAGCGGTTTGTACTGCATGGAATCTCCTTTCTCTTTTCTCCAGAACGGCGGGATCGGTTTGTCCTGCCTGTATGAAAACAGGAGAACTAACAATATCCCACGACATCGGTTTTCTTCATAATTGTAAACCACTTCAACACATACGATACCCTTCTGCTCCACAGGTGTCAATCAAAAGGCCGTGGATGCGGCATGTTTTTTGAGTAATAAAACTACAATTTATGTTATAAAACTAGAATGATGAAGCCATATCAAAATTATAATATTATTATTTTTACTTTTAATCATGGATATGGTATATTTGTAAATCTATGAAAAGAAGAGATTTCCTGAAAGCAGCCCTGGGTACCGGTTTCTATCTGACCGCACGAAGGCTTTTTCCCGAGAGCCTTTCCGGTTATGATGTAGGGATCGCAAAGGGAGCTGATTATGAACGTGCAACCGCCGAAGCGGTCCGTCTCGTCGGCGGAATCAACAGGTATGTGAAACCGGGCGATACCGTGGTGGTAAAGCCGAACATCGCCTGGAACTCTCCCCCGGAGCTGAAGGCAACA
>CAZGJW010000086.1:0-12290 GCA_964525675.1 uncultured Spirochaetota bacterium | reverse complement strand
AGTCATTTAATGTTTTGTCCGTATATAGGTCAATAAGAAAACTAAATTTTTTCAAGTAGGGGAGGCCGCACGTGGGGGACTTGCTGTTGCAATGGCTGCCGGGCCAATACTGTTGCTTGCAGATGAACCGACCGGGCAGCTTGATCATCCCACTGCACAACGTTTGTTTGATATACTTCTTAAATCCCTGGAATCATCGGATACAGCACTGGTTGTAGCAACCCACGATTCTATAATAGCCAGACGGATGAACACAATCTGGCACATAGAGCACGGCAGGCTGGAGGTGGAAAAGTGATTTTTATGTTCCAATGGATAAAAGGTATATTTACCTCTCGTACGGAAAGGCTCCTGGGAGCAATAGCAGGGACAGCTCTCACAATTACCCTGCTTGCATCCCTTGGAATATTCCTTGCCGAAAGTTCTGCAACCCTGACAAAACGGGCGATATCTGATGTTCCTGTAGACTGGCAGGTGTTGCTTACTACAAGTGCTGATGAACAAATGATAACAGATGCAATTGGCAAAGCAACATCATACACTGCTTTTGAGAGAGTCGGGTACGCAAATGTAAGCGGATTTTCAGCAGCGACAGGGGGGACGGTTCAGACTACCGGACCTGGAAAGGTACTTGGAATAAGTTCAGATTATCGGACCAGCTTTCCCAGGGAGATACGCTCTCTTACAGGTCAAAAACATGGGATACTGGTTTTCCAGCAAACTGCGGCAAACCTGCATGTGAAAGAGGGGGATATCGTTACTATAAAGAGAATTGGGTTGGCTCCGGTTCAGGTAAAGGTTGATGGTATAGTCGATCTTCCCTATGCCGATTCACTATTTCAGGCAGTAGGTGTTCCGTCAGGCACAGCTCCCAAGGCGCCTCCGGATAATGTACTTTTAATACCTGTGAGTACATGGCACACAATATTCGACCCTCAATCTCAGGTACGGCCTGACACAGTACGTATACAATATCACGTCAGACTTGCGCACAACCTGCCGGCCGATCCAGCATCCGCCTATACATATGTAAAACAATTGGCCAATAACCTGGAAGCTCGAATTGCAGGCAGTGGAATTGTGGGAAATAACATTGCGGCACGCCTGTTAGCAGTACGTGCCGATGCACTTTATGCCCGGGTACTCTTCCTCTTCTTAGGCCTGCCGGGTGCAATTCTCGCAATTCTATTAACAATGTCCGTTACAGCCTCAGGAAAGAATCACCAGCTTCAGGAACAGGCACTGCTCAGGACCCGAGGTGCATCAATTGGACAGATTCTGAAGTTTGAAGCTTTAGAAGCTCTCATTATAGGGGTTTGCGGTGTGATTCTGGGAATAGCCCTCGTCTATCTAACCGGAAAGTTCCTTGCACCTGTTACCTTGATAATGAACAGATCAGCCATATTCTGGATTTCAGGCTCAGCTGCAGCAGGCCTTATCCTCGCTATAACAGGCGTAATGTACCCTGCATGGAAGCAGGCCCGTTTGTTTACGGTATCATCATCACGAGCCCTGGTGAGAACTTCAGGGAAACCTCTATGGCAAAAACTCTATCTTGATTTTATTCTCATTGCTGTATCATTTTTTATATACTGGAGAATCAGGAGTCTGGGGTACCAGGTAGTGCTGGCACCGGAAGGTGTACCCCAGGCAACTGTACACTATGAGGCATTTATTGCACCTTTTTGCCTGTGGACAGGCGGTGTTTTATTTGCCATCCGGTTTTGGGAAAACGGCCTTAAACGGCGGCGTATCATCTCAAAACTTTTACACCCAATTGCAGGAAATCTATCCGGGGTTGTTGCTGCATCTTTGGGCCGTCAGCGCATTACCCTTACACGTGGTGTTATTTTAGTCGCCCTTGCGGTATCTTTTGCCGTATCCACAGCAATCTTTAATACCACATATAATGCCCAGTCAGTGGTTGACGCACAGCTTACCAACGGTTCTGATGTAACGATACAGGGTTTAACATCATCATCACCCGATAAAAAAATGTCTCAGTTGAAAAAACTCAAGGGCGTCTCTACCGTACAACCGATGATGCACAGGTTCGCATATGTGGGAAATGATCTGCAGGATATCTACGGTATTGACCCAAACCATATTGGAGAGGCAACAAGTATATCAAACGCCTATTTTGCAAACGGTAATGCAAAAAAAGCGCTTTCCATGCTGGTTCAACAACCGGATGGCGTTTTAGTTTCAGAGGAAACAAGACGTGATTTTCAGCTTCATAAGGGAGATCTGCTAAATCTTCGCCTGCAGTTTGCAAATGACCATCAATACCACATAGTACCTTTCAGGTTCATGGGAGTGGTTAGAGAATTTCCCACCGCACCAACTGATTCTTTCCTGGTCGCAAATTCCAGTTACATTGCACAAAAAACAAAGATCAATGCAAAAGAAATAGTTTTAATAAAGGCAAGCAGTAATCCGGTAGAACTTGTAAAAAAAGTAAAAAGGGTTGTTTCCTCGCTTCCAGGCGCGAGAGTTACGGACATTGGTTCTATTCAAAGAGTGATTAGTTCAAGCCTGACTTCAGTAGATCTTCACAGGCTTACCCGTTTGGAACTGTTTTTTGCAGTGCTGCTGGTAATGGGGGCAACCGGTTTAATACTTGCCCTCGGCTTAAATGAACGCAGGCGTAACTTTGCAATTCTCGATGCACTCGGAGCAAAAGGCAATCAACTCGGTGCATTCATCTGGAGTGAAGGTCTTCTAATGCTCATCGGAGGAATTATAATCGGGATGCTACTTGGATTTGGTATTGCTCATATACTGGTTAAGGTACTGAAAGGTGTTTTTGATCCGCCTCCGGAGCACCTTATTATTCCATGGGGGTATCTCGGATTGCTCGTCACTGCTTCTGTTTTTTCTACAATTATTGCTGTATTGGGAATAAAGGTCATTTCCCACCGGCCGTTAATAGAAGAGCTCAGGAAACTTTAGAAGTATTGCGCCCCGGAAAACTGAAGTAGGCCACTAAATACAATCCTGCTGCAATTAAAAAAATCGCGATAAAACCAAGCTGCATTGAAAGAATACTTGTTGCAACAGTGGCAAAAACAGATACAGAACCGTTAATGGATAGTGCCCACGGGAGAAATTTTTCCTTACGGTTGGAAATTACCTGCAATCCAAGTGGAAAAGAAAAGCCCATAAAAAACCCAAGGGGGGCAAGGAAAATAAGTGCAATAACAATTCGAATAATTTCTGGAAACCCAATGAGCGTTCCTAAAAGGGGAGTAAACAAAAACACATGTAGTAAAAGTGATCCAATAACTCCGGATACTCCCACCGTAATTCCTTTTAATGGCCTATCCGTATATCTACCTGAAAATTGTGAGCCAAGCCCGGAAAAAATAAGCAGTGCAGAAATTACAAACGCCACACTGTAGAGAGGATTTGCAAGGAAAAGGGTCAGCTTCTGAATAACTGCAATTTCAATAAACATAAAACCCATACCCAAAACAGAGAAGTAAAGGACCACCCTGTATTTTCCTTTTTCCTTCGATAACCTCCTGCGGGAAAATAATAATGGAAATGAAATAATTAGAAGGCTAAAAATTATCCCCTGGAATAAGGTGGCCCAGAGGAGGAGGTAACCCCATTCGGAATACGGTATATTATCCAGACCGCCATTCAAACCAAAAAGGTTTACAAAAGTCGAAAAACGAAGATACTGATTAAAATATGGCTTATTGTCACTGGGTGGATTTATATTAAAAAAATAGGAATTGAGGAATAACTTTTCTGAGTTTCCCAGATACGACTCAGCAAGTTTATAGTAGAGCTCATTATTGATCTGATTATTAATATTGGTATCCTGAGATTTAATACCCGGAAAGTATGAAAAATCTGCACTGAGATCATTAACCTTTTTTTTCATTAACTCAATATCATGATTGGAAAAAATACCGTTTTTTATCATTACCGAACCCCAGTCAAGTCCGCGGATAAAAATTATCCTTCTTGAAAAGTCGTCCGGGTGCATCTTTTTTAAATATGTGAAAGATAACGCTTCAAGCTTTAATAAAGTACGGGGGGGCGATTCCATCTTCATGGAAATATATAAGATGCCGTCTTTTTCTAATCTTGAAATGTATTCAGATATAGCCTCTGTGGTAAAAAGATAGTTTTCTCCATGCCCTGTGCCGGACGAAAACGACATACCGGAGGATACCATTGCAGGAATAAGAATAATATCATATTTACCTTTGTTTCGCTTACAAAAAGACCGTCCATTACTTATCCGAATGCTGAGATTATTCTCATTCCAAAGCTCTGATGTATACTGTTTAAAATCTTTATGTATCAAAGAAACAAGCGGCCTGTTAGGCTCAACCGCTGTGACTTTACTCGCACCAAGTTTTTCAGCAAAAAGAATGGGGTTGCCGCCATCCATCCCAAGGATCAATACTTCAGGCCTTTTTTTCATTGAAAAAGGTAAAGAAAACGGAAGATAGGTTATATATTCTACATCCTTGCCCTTAAAATTTCTTACAATGCCTGACGCAGATATTCCATCGATAAAAATGCCATCCTCATTGGGTACATCAACATTATAACTTGAGAGCGATAGACCTGGGGCGAAATGAAACTGTTCACTTCTCACTATCTGTATATACCCAAGAGGTGAAGAGACTGTTTTTATTATACTGGCATTGGGCGCTTTCATAGCGTATGAAATATCCTTATATTGAGAAACCTTCAGGCTTATACCAAAAAAATAAGGGAGCAAAGCCGCAACTAATACAATACCTGTGAAAATCGTTTGTCTCATCCATTTATATTTTTTAATCTGAAAAAACAAAGCCAGTGCACCAAAACAAATCACAGGAAGCATCAAATACTGAGGGCTGAGAAAAAACATGATAAAAAGGATGGAAATTGATCCGATTCCCGAACCAAACATATTAAAAAAATAAAGCGTACCGATTCTTTTCTTCATCTTTAAAAACGTAAGATTGATAAAAAGAGAGCCGGTAAAAAAGGGCAGAAAGAAGATGACATAGTAAAGCCCAAGGTAAAAAAGCTGTTTTTTATCCTGATGCAGACTTTGCGGAACAAAGGGGACCTGCTCCCCCAGAATAAATACATACGCCGATAGAATTATAAAAGCAGAGGCTGACCAGAAGAGCCACTCATCCAGGACAGGCTCTATTTTATCCTTATATATAGTAAGTAATGTTGCAGAAAGCCCATAGCCGAGAAGTGCAATGCTTATAATCATTGCCGCGAAACTGGAACTGTTAATAACACTCACAAATCGGATGCTTCCCATTTCCACTGCAAGTGTTGCGATAGATATAAAAAAAACAGAAACGAAATATCTCTTTTCCATATTTATTAACACTTCTTATGATTTATTATACTTTTCAAGCATTTTGCCGGTGAAGGGGACAAATTTACAGGACCTTAATCGCTGTGTTGTAATTTTACCATCGTTTTTCTTTTTTATTAACAGCAACGTTTGCCTGTCAAAGGGATTGCCCACCGGGATAACGATAATGCCTCCCGGTTTTAACTGACGAAGAAGATACACAGGGACATGGTCAGCAGCACAGGTTACGATAATTTTATCATACGGAGCATACGTATCCCAGCCGTAATAGCCATCCCCCGTTTTCCCTTTAATGTTTGTATATCCAAGCTCTTTCCAATTTCGAGCTGCCTGTTCAGCAAGCTGTGGAATAATCTCAATGCTATATACCTTTTTTGTAATACAAGATAAAATTGATGCCTGGTATCCCGAACCGGAACCAATCTCAAGCACAGAGTCCGATGGTTTAAGTTCCAGCAGATTTGTCATGTACGCAACAAACCACATATTGGTAATTGTCTGTCCATATCCAATCGGGAGCGGATACTCTTTATACGTATAATTACGCTTGCTTTCGGGAACAAAAAATTCACGCGGAACTGCAATAACCGCTTTAAGAACACTTTCGTTAAAATTTGTTGTTTCTCGGTAATGCGCTACTCTTTCCTCTCGCTGTTTAAGATCGTCTGCAGGTGATACATAACTGTACCCCGATAATGGAACGATCATACCGTATACTATAACAAGTATTGCAAAGCGCCTTAATGCTTTCATGGCATCCTCCGGTTTACTCAATTTTACCGTCAATCATTGTTGTACCTCAACGGCCTTTCTATTCTTCTGAGACACTATTTGCTTTGATATAAATATAATACGGAGGAAAAATTAATTGGGGATTAAATGAAGATTAAGACTTTTTAATTTTGATTGGCAGAAGAACGGTAAAAATGCTCCCTTTTCCAGGTATGCTTTTTACTTCGACACTACCCTTATGCACATCAACTACCCATTTCACGATGGAAAGACCCAGGCCGGTACCACCCCCGCTCCTGGCACTGTTTACCCTGTAGAACCTGTCGAAAACATGATCAAGATGCTCGGGTGGTATTCCTGCACCGCTATCTTCTACAGTTATTTCAACAACCCCCCTTTCTTTGTGGAGTCCCACAGTGACACACCCATCCTCTCTGTTATACTTTATCCCATTATCAATAAGATTAATGAACAGCCTTGTGATAAGTGTCTGATCGGCATAGATATTGATACTCTTCTCACCCTGAAAAACAAGTTTTATTCTGTTCTTTTCGGCTATGCCTCTCATTTCATCAATGACCTCTTCGGCGATCACCCCGATATCTATGTTCTCTATCTCTGTTCTGTATCTGTTTGCAGCAATCCTTGTCAGATTTAAAAGTTGAGCGACCATCACCCCCATCTTCCTGCTCTCCTTCAGAATACCCTTAAGTGCTTCTCTGTACTCATCCACACTTCTATTCCCTGCGAGCGCCTCTTCTGACTGGGCGGAAATAACTGCTATTGGAGTCCTCAATTCATGAGAAGCGTCCGAGGTAAACTGCCTCTCCCTCGTAAATGATGATTCCAGTTTTTCAAGCATATCGTCAAAAACCTTCACAAGCCTCCCCACCTCGTCTTGAACCTCCGGCAGGTTCAGCCTCTGTGTTAAATCCCCATGCCCTATAGCCTCGGCAGTCCTCGTTATGTGATCTATTGGCGATAATGCCTTTTTTGCGATGAACAACCCACCTGATACGGCAATAACTATGCCGGCAGGAACAGCAATCAGTATCATCATTTTCAGAATGTCAAGCGTCTCCTTGATAGGGTTGAGTGAGCGAACTGCTCGTACCCATGCAATCATTCTGTTTTCTTCATATACTGCTTGATCATACACAAGCAAGTTTTCCTCATTTATTTCAATTTTTCTTATCGTATTAAAATCCGGTGAAAGGTTTGTAATCTGCGGGTACAGCCTGCTCCCTGCAATCAACCTGTTTTCCGCATCATACAAGGTTATGGATGTTCCGGTAGTTTTAAGCTCATGAAGCTCATTATTAGTAATACTCCCATTTTCAACTTCTACAGAGGATATAACCTGGGCAGTGTGCGCCTTGATTAGTTCTTTCGTCCCCTGATACATGATCTTTGACATGGAAACATAGATGAATGAACTGAAACCTCCCAGCAGCAGAAGAAGCATTGAGGCAAACCATAGTGTGAACTTTGCCCTGATTGTTAATCTTCTCACTTTTTCTCCTTAAGCATATATCCGCTTCCTCTCATGGTATGGATCAGTTTTTGTTCAAAACCGTCATCAATCTTACGCCTTAAATACCGTATATATACCTCCACTACATTGGAGTTGTAGTCAAAGTCGTAATTCCAGACATGTTCTATGATCTGTGACCTGGTTACAAGCATTCCCTTGTTCCTTAGTAGATATTCAAGCATGGCGTATTCCTTTGCCGTAAGCTCTATGATTTTTTCACCTCTTTTGGCAATATGTGTGGTTGTATCAAGGGTTAAATCTCCAATTCTTAATATCACTTCTCTGTCGTCCCCCCGTCTCCTCAACAGTGCCCTCACCCTCGCTAAAAGCTCGTCAAAAGAGAAGGGCTTGACCAGATAATCATCAGCACCCATATCAAGCCCTCTCACTCTGTCTTCAATAGCATCTTTTGCCGTTAAAATCAAAACGGGCGTTGGTATTTTTTTCATCCTTAGTTTCTGCAATACCGTGAAACCATCCATAATCGGAAGCATTAAATCAAGAATTATACAATCGTAATCCACCACTTCTGCAAAGCCCAACCCCTCCTGCCCGTCCTTAGCTGTATCAACACTATACCCTGCCTCCTTCAATCGCCTGGCTGTTGTTTTGATCAGAGAAGGCTCATCCTCCACTACCAGCATTCTCACCATTGGCTCCTTCTAAGTAAATTCGAACAAGTTAGTTGTGATACTCAGTCCCGGGGGGATGTATCCCGCCAGGGGCATACCCTGCTTTTATGTTGTTTGCCGATCACCTCTCTGAAGAAAAAAATCATCTTTAAATAGAAATATTTTAGAAGTCAAATATACCTCAACTTGATTAAAATAAGATTAAAAATATAGTAATATACTCTCGTATTTACGCTAAATATAGCAAAAGACAGATGAATGGCCCAATGTGGGTCTACCCCCAACATACGTTCTTTACGCAAAACTGATCACTGTCCATAAAAGGAAGGTTATCCAGATGTATAAAGCAGGAGTGAGGAGAGGCAATAAATGATTTATGAACAATTATTAATTTCTACATAGGAAAAAATAGCATTACTTCATTAAGTGTCAAAAATAGGCAAGTGAACTTCCAAACTTTAACGATTCAAACCGGCACTTGCCTAATAGTTTTTACCTCTAGAATGTAATTACAAGTAATTGTAACAGTATAGATAGTCATTTTTGCATGAAATTCTGGTATAAAAAACCGTAATTTTAATGGATAAAACCATATATACAGGTCCACAACTTTGTATTTACATACCATTCGGTGACTCAAGATCGGATAATAGCTCATCGAAAGAATACTGCACTGTTTCGTAGCTGCCCCGGAATTTATTGACATCCTCCCGGACTTCTTTCCCCTGCTGAATGCACACCGCGATGAAGTCGGCAATCTGCTCCATCTCATCCTCCCTCATTCCCACCCTCGCCATCTCCTGCACCCCGATTCTAACCCCATCCGGGTTAGTGACATTTCTGAGCGGTTCATGGGGAAGGATATTCATGTTCAGAATGATATCGTTCTCCTTGAGCAGATTGGCAACCATCTTTCCGCCCCCGTACTCCCTCACATCGGCCGCAATCTGATGGGATTCGGTAAACCCGAACTCCTCGGCAACCACATTGAATTTTCTGCGTTTCATCGCCCGTCCCAGAGCCTTCGCGTTTTTGACCACCTGATCACTGTACTTCTTCCCGAAACTGATCATTTCCTGCGTTGCGACCGCAAGACCGACCAGGGTGTCGAGGTGATGATTGCTCGAAGAGCCCGGGAAGGCGCCCCTGTCGACCTTCTGCCACTCGGTATTCCCCATGTTGCTCAGGATTATTCCCCTCTGGGTTCCGAAGTATGTTTTGTGGGTGCTGCCTGTAACGATGAACGCGCCTTCGCCGATAGGGTCCTGAAACGTGCCGCCTGCGATCAACCCGAGCACATGGGCCGCGTCGTATATTACTCTAATTCGATATTCAGAACAGATGTCCTTGAGCTCCCGGAGGGGCTCGGGAAAGAGAAAGAGACTCTTGCCGAAGATAAGCATCCTTGGCCTGCACACATGGATGAGCTCCTTTGTGCGTTCTACGTCGATGTGAAACCCATCTTTCGAAATAGGGAAATCGATGACGTTCTTTGTAAACTTTCCAACTGAACCGGCAAGATGATGGCTTATATGCCCGCCGCCCGGGGTTGAGTTTACCATCACAATATCGCCGTTTTCAATAAAACTGGAAAACACCGCCTCATTTGCGTTGGTTCCGCTTATCGGGCGAACATCTGCGTGCAAGCATCTAAAAAGCGTTTTTATGTCGTTTCTGAGATCACTTTCGATCTTGTCGACAAACTCCGTCCCCTGGTAGTACCGCTCGCCCGGGTGTCCCTCAGCATACCGGTGCGCGAAATCGGACCCTGCAAGCCTGCGAACGGTGTGAGACATCACGTTCTCACTCGCAATAAGGTTCACCGTCCTGCTTCTCCACTCGTTCTGCTTCCTGACGCTTTCATAGAGGTTTCTCACGTATTTTTCGAGCATGCTCTTTCCCCGAAATCCCTTTGTACTGTAGTGTAATAAAAACACCCCCGCCGGCAGAGGTGTTTGAAAAGTACTGCTTTTATCCTCTTTTGAAAACCCCTGGTTTTCAGAAGCCTGGTATGAAGAACCTCGATTTTCAGAAGCCTGGTTCGCAGAACCCTGGTGTGAAGAACCCGGGCTGTTCAACAGACTGTTAATATATGTCCTGAAACTGTAAACAGCCCGGTGTGGAGACCGTATTTATACAGCTGCTCTTAAGACGTATTTTCTCAGGTCATTCAACCGAAGCGCCCATTGAAGCCTCAGGTGGTGTTACGTCGGTGTAAAACATTAATTCCTGAGGACCGGATTCGCTGCCGAGATTATCCACCGCCCTCGCCCTGAGTATATGTTGCCCGGACATCTGCACCATGAAAGGACTTGTATACGAAACATACTTGCTGCCGTCAAGAGAAACGAGGATGCTTCTCACACCTGACATATTATCGTATGCGCTCACTTTATACTCATTGGACCCGTTCGTGTAATTTTTTCCGTCTACAACAACAAAGCGATCCTTCGGTTCGATCTGAACGACAGGAGGGCTGCTGTCGACATACCCTTCTACCTTGAAATCAGCCGTCTTGTTGCCGACATTATCGACCGCGTATGCATCTGCCCTGTGATACCCTTCCCGGTCAATAATGACGGGGTTTGTGTATGCAATATATCCTCCATCGTCAAGAGATACGTAAATGGTATCAACACCCGAGAGATTATCCTCAGCCCACAACACGATCGCGCTATTGGTCGAAATATATATTTTATTTTCGTCAACAAACAGAGGACCGTCCACAGAAGCAATACCATCGGGGGGCGTGCCGTCGACGATGACTGAATAAATCTGTTCGCTGCTGATATTATCCGTTTTATCAATCGCCCTGTACACAATTACATGTCTGCCCTCTGTCGAGAAACTAATCGACCCGTAGTACATTTGAAGAGCCGAACCGTCAACACTGTACTGAATTTCCTTCAAACTTGATTCAAAGTCATCTGCGGACAAGACAAAACTAGCCGTCATGGGAACATAATCGATAATCCCGTCGTTGTAAATTCTCATTTCCTGTCCGCTCAGAACCTGCAGGGAGCATATGCCGAATATGAGAATGAGTGATGTGACAAGCCATTTTTTCATTTGAAACCCCTCCTCGTAGAATTGAAAATTTACTTGCCTATAGTTTACTCGATGAACCGGAATTGTCAACGAAAAACGGGTACATAATCCTGTCGGGAATAATAATTACAAAATATCAAGACTGGCAACCGAGCAGCGTCTGATTTTCGCAAACATCTTGTCAAAGGGTCTTTGGTTTGTTACTATAGTTCTACCAGAGCGATCTATTTGATCCCGGAGGATTCATCGATGACGGTTACCGAAAAGATACTCGCAGTGCATGCCGGCCTTGAAGAAGTGAAACCAGGCCAACTTGTTCAGGCTCATTGCGACATGATGCTGGCGAATGATATTACCGCACCGATTGCAATACAGGAGTTTTACAAACTTGGCGTCGATCGGGTGTACGACAGTGGACGTATCGCACTTGTCCCCGATCATTTTACACCGAATAAGGACATCAAGTCCGCACAGCAGGCACAGTACATGCGGCAATTCGCCCGAAAGATGGACCTGTTGAACTACTTTGAAGTTGGAGAGATGGGGATTGAGCATGCACTTCTGCCTGAAAAAGGGCTCGTTCTACCCGGTGACCTCGTCATCGGGGCCGATTCTCATACGTGCACGTACGGCGCACTCGGTGCCTTTTCAACCGGCGTAGGAAGTACGGACCTGGCATGCGGAATGGCGACCGGCAGAGCATGGTTCAAGGTTCCAGAATCTCTCAAGTTCACAATCAAGGGCAAACTCCGAAAATGGGTAAGCGGCAAGGATTTGATTTTACGGATAATCGGTGACATCGGTGTCGATGGAGCCCGGTATATGGCAATGGAGTTTACCGGTGAAGGAATAAAAAACCTGTCTATGGACAACCGATTCACCATTGCCAATATGGCTATCGAGGCTGGCGCGAAAAACGGGATATTCCCGGTTGATGATCTGACACTCAGCTATGTTAAAAAGAGTATGCAGGAGGGACGGAGAAAAGATCCCTATA
>CAZGJW010000085.1:0-12391 GCA_964525675.1 uncultured Spirochaetota bacterium | reverse complement strand
TAACTAAATTGTGGATGATGATCGATAAGGATGCAGCCAACGGCTATATAAGGTATAGAGAACATTATGATTATTACAGAAGAAATCAGGAGAAGGTTTTAGGAAAATTAGCATGGCCTCCCCTCTATCCTTTGAATAAAAGTATAGAAGTAGAGAGGAAGGAATCTAAGAGTAAGGAATATAAAGAGAAGGAGCTTTTATCAGTAAGTGAATGAATCGGCAGATTTAATCGTGGGAAAGGGTTTCAAACTTTTAAAAGAGGAATAAGCTTTAAAAGGAAGCGCAAATGGATAATGCTTTAGAGAAAGAAATCAAATCAAAATTTGTGGGTATTGAGGTATTTATTCCTCAAAAAGATAGAATGACAATCAAAATTAAGAAAGAGAACCTTGTGGATATTCTAAGCTTCCTGAAGGATAAAGAGTTTAATTATCTTACAGCAGTTACCTGTGTGGATTGGATAGACGAGAATGAATTCGAATTGATTTATCACCTTTCTTCTTTTCACGACCCTGCACATATTATGATCAAAAAGAGAATACCGAGAGAGAATCCGAGTTTTACTTCAATTATTCCTATCTTTAAAAATTCCCAAACCTATGAAAGGGAAATACACGAATTATTTGGTATTTATTTTGAGGGAAATCCGAGACTTATCCCGCTTTTTCTTGAGAATTGGAAGGACAAACCTCCTTTTAGAAAGGATTTTGACACGCGGGAATATGTAAAAGAAACATATGATAGCATCCCCACCCTGGAGGAATATAAATGAGTCAGCGCGAGTTAGAGCTATTCTTTGGCCCCCAGCATCTAGGGATGGTTGGGAACTTCAGTATAACTCTTAATGTAAAAGGGGACAGAATAGTAGAGGCAAGGGCAAATCCAGGGTATCTGCATCGAGGATTCGAGAAATTGATGGAGTATAGAAACTGGACGCAGAACTTTCCCATGGTGTGCAGAATAAATGTGGTGGAACCCGATTCCATGGAAATGGTGTATGCCATGGCTGTTGAGAGCCTCGCTGGAATAGAGGTGCCTGAGAGGGCCCATTATATAAGAATGATCGTTTTAGAACTTGCGAGGCTTGCGTCTCATCTTTTTGGAGCCTGGGCCTATTCAAATATGCTTGGTTTTGACACTGTAGCTCAGTGGGCTATGGCGTACAGAGACTATGTGCTCGATTTATTTGAAGAGCTGGTAGGCGGGAGGGTATATCATATATACATATGTCCGGGAGGTGTCCGCCGTGATTTGCCCGATGGCTTCGAAGAGAAGGTGATGAAATTCCTGGAAGCCCTGGGAGGCCATGTGCCGGACTTTGATGCTGCCCTTTTTAATAATCGCATTTTCTATGAAAGAGCCAAAGATATAGGCAAGATTGATGCAAAAGAGGCTGTTGAATTAGGTGCAACCGGGCAGGTTCTGAGGGCAGTTGGTATTAAATATGATATAAGAAAAATCGAACCCTATGCCGCATACAATAATGTAAACTTTGAAATACCAGTGAGAGAGGATGGAGATGCGTACTCCAGATTATGGGTAATAAGGGACGAGATGCTTCAGAGTGCCTCTATTATCATGCAGTGTATAGAAAAGATGCCGAAAGGCAAAGTATATACAAGAACACCAAATCCTTTTAAGTGGCTGATACCTGAAGGTGAAACCTATGTAAGGGTGGAATCATCGCGAGGTGAGTTAGGGCTATATATGGTAAGTAATGGAGGCAACAGGCCATACAGGGTACATTTTCGGACTCCATCATTCACAAATGGTATTCTAGTACTGGAAAAATTATTAGAAAATGCAAGTATCGCTGATGTTGGGAATATCATGATAAGCCTGTATGTAGTAGCACCGGAAATTGATAGGTAGAGGAATTTAAAATGAAAACAAAAACAGCGAAAAAAAGCTTTTTAACACCATTGAAGGCGGCAAAATACCTGTTTATGAAGCCGATAACCTTTAAATTTCCTTTTCAAACGAGAGAAGCTTCTCAAAGATACAGGGGATTTCATCTGAACGATTGGGAAAAATGTACCGGATGCGGGAATTGTGCTGATATATGCCCTAACGAGGCAATTACAATGACCGAAATACCGGAAATCGAGGCAAAGCCGGGAGAAAAAAATGAGAGGCCACGGATCGATTATGGGAGATGCTGTTTTTGTGGCTTATGTGTGGATATTTGTCCGCCAGGGTCATTGAGATTATCCCGGGATTATATTCATATTGATCATGCTACTGATAGTTTTGTTTATCTCCCAAAAGACGAAAAGAATGACAGGGAGCGTTTTGTTGCGAAAGAAGATTATTCTCTTTTCAAGGCAAGCTTAGCGCACAGAAAGGAGGATTATGAGGGTTTCGTATCCGATCTTGATTTTACACTGTTTGAACCACAAAGAGTGAAAATGCCTGAAATTACTCTTAAAGAGAGAAAAAATACTTTTATAGAGGAGGTTATAGGATATTCGAAAGATGAGGCAAAAGAGGAAGCTTTGCGCTGCCTTGAATGCAAGCTCTGTGAAGACGCATGTCCGGCTCATCTGAAGATACACGATTATATAAGGGCAATTTATGAGGATAAGCCGGATGAGTCGTTGCGAAAAATCTTTGAGGATAATCCAATACCCGCGATATGTGGAAGAATCTGCATGAAACATTGTGAGGATGTCTGTTCTCTGAGCTTAAGAGGCGAGGCACTGTCGATACGCTGGTTAAAGAGATATGCTTCCGATACGATTGCTGATTATAAGACCACACTGGAACTTAAGCCCTCAAAACCAACAGGGAAAAAGGTAGCTATAATCGGTGCCGGACCAAGTGGATTGTCAGAGGCATATTTTTTAAGATTGAAGGGAAATGAAGTCACAGTGTTTGATTCTTTGCCAAAGGGTGGAGGTATGATGCTTATAGGGCCTCCGCCATACAGGCTGCCAGTAAGCAGTATAGAAAAAGATGTTAACTATATAGCTTCTTTGGGGGTTGAGTTCAAGTTTAATACGACAGTTGGAAAAGATATTTTATTTGAAGATCTTTTAGAGAGTTATGATGCTGTATATATTGCTATCGGTACCCACGTAAGCCGTTCAACAAGGGTTAAGAATTCTGAAAAATGTATGCTCGCCCTGGATTTTTTAAGTGAAAATAAGATAGGGAAGGGTGTTAAGGTCGGTAAAGAGATAATTGTAATAGGTGGTGGTAATGTAGCGCTTGATGTTGCCCGCGAAGCATTACGCCTTCAAAATATTCAATATCCAGAGGAAGAAACAGTAACAAAAACTATATCCCTGGAAGATTGGGATGAAATGCCAGCAACTGAGGAGGAAACCGATGGAGCAAAGGAAGAGGGGGTTATTTTTAACCCTGCCTGGGGACCCAAAGAGGTAAAGCTTGATGAAAAAGGGAATGTCAGTGGAGTTTTATGTATGAAAGTAAAATCTGTATTTGATGAAGAGGGAAGGTTTCATCCGACCTTTTATGAAGAGAAAGAGATGTTTTTAAAAGCTGATATGATAATCGAGGCTATTGGACAGGGGTCGGATTTTTCCTTTATTCCGGAAAATTTAAAGTTGGAATTTACTGAAAGAAGAAAGGTGAAGATCGATAAGAATGGTCAAACATCAATCCCAAGGGTGTTCGCCGGAGGGGATATAGTTAATATTAATCTGGATGCAGTAACAGCAATTGCCGATGCTAAATTGGCTGCTGAAGGAATAGATAAGGTTTTATTGAAAGGATAAATTGGAAGCGGTTAATCATTCTCAGTAAGGTCAATTGCTGCAATTATATTGTGTATCTTCTGTGCAGCCACAGGCGAAATACTCAATGAACGATAACCCATGTCAAGCAGGAGCGGAATATACGACGTGTCTGAAGCGATCTCTCCGCAGATTGATACGTCTTTACACCGATTCACCTGTTTTGCCCTTTCAATGATAAATTTCAGAAGGTAGAGAAAAGATTTGTTGTTTGAATCTCCGTAGTAATCCATAATTGCCTCGTTATCACGGTCTGCCGCCATGACGTACTGCAGCAAATCGTTTGTGCCCACATTTATGAAGTCGACTTCAGACAGGAAATCTTCAATGGCAATGGCAGCGGCGGGAATCTCCACCATGGCACCGAGCTTGACATCTGATGTATAGTCCGCCCCTTCGTCGGAAAGTTCCTTTTTAACCAGTTCGATATGTTTTTTAACTTCGATGATTTCATCAACCGTTGTAACCAGTGGAATGACCAGGCTTATGGCTGTACTGTAACCGGCGCGTAACAGCGCGCGAAGTTGGATTCTCAGCTCTTCAGGGTGTAGTATCAGGTGGCGGCGGATGCCGCGCATCCCCAGAGCGGGATTGTTTCCCCGGCATTTTTCAAGCTGGTAGTGAAATTTGTCGGCACCGAGATCGAATGTTCGAAATACAACACGTCTGGCGGGGAGCGAATCAAGAACACGTTTGTAGGTCTTGAACTGTTCCTCCTCATCGGGTACTCTTCCCCCTGCCAGTACGAGAAACTCCGTTCTGAACAGTCCGATACCTTCAAGCCTGCTGCTCAGCACATGTTCGATCTGGCTGTCGTGGTCGATATTGGCCATAAGGTGTACGGGGGTTCCGTTTTTCGTTTTAACTGCAAGAGGCGGACTGTACCTTTTTACAGCACTTTTTTTCAACGACTGGATTGCTGCAGTATACTTTTTTATGGTGGCTGATGAGGGGTGTATGATGACCGATCCACTCGTACCGTCAATGATGATAGTGTCTCCCTGTTGCATATGAGATTCCAGCCCTTTTACCGAACCCACAGAAGGAATGTTATAGCTTTTCAGGAGGATTGCGGCGTGTGATGTCAGGGCACTGCTTTCAGTTATGAAACCCTGGATTCCCTCCCTTTTTGCTTTCATTACATCCGATACGTAGAGATGTGACGAATAGTAGACGATTTTACCTGTTAGTTTGCTCTGCCTTTCCGTTGAATTGGCAAGCGCTGAAATGATGTTGGAAACCATATCGAGGATATCTTCAGACCGCGCCTGAAAGTATTCATCTCCGGATTTTTCCAATCCGTTCAGTATCCGTTCCGATTCTTCGAATACGGCCCATTCAGCATTTTTATAATCCTGCTCGATTCTCCGGCGTATGGCATCGTGAAACTGTTTATCCTCGACCATAAGCTCATGAATCTTCAGAATTTGACCCGAGTTGAAATAGGGACTTTTATGGGTTAATTCGACATGCTCGTGGAGTGATTTCTTTATTTCATCGACTGCCCGGCGGTATCGGTCCTGCTCATTTTCTATCTCGTTCTTATCTATAAAGTATTGGGGGACATGCTGAATAGTTTGAGCTATGTATACTTTTCCCATGCCTATTCCGGGACATATGGAAATTCCTTCAAGTTGCAACTCATTATTCATTGTTATATATCCCTCAATCTGTGGAAAATATAATCATGTTATCCCGTCAGAATCCGAGAAGCATCATGATTGTTCCTACTGCCAGACCCGATACGAAATTAATGCCTTTTATTTTCAAGAACGAAGACCGCGAGTAGGCAAGCATCGGAAGCATGCCGTGGCCGTCCTGCACGATCGAACTGGCGATCAAGATGCTGACAGGTATCAACCCCTGCGCATAGAAGGTCACAAAAAACAAGTGCGGTCCGGATTCAGGTATCAGTCCGATCAGGCAAGCGGAGAAGAGAACGATCCATTTTCCCTGCCGTACGATTTTTACGAGGTCCAACTCGAGGTATTCCGTCAGGAAATAGAGAACGAACATTGTTCCCGCTGTCCATAAAAAAATCCTCGGGACATGTTTCATAACCACATGTTTCCATAAATGCTCGTCAAGAAAGTGATCGGGGGCAGTGCTTACTATAAAAAGTGCGGTAGTACTGACGACAAGAATCGTGATGCGTATCCAGTTCCATCGGGAAGGCCCTAGAATGCCTGCCGCAAATATAAGGATAATGATAATGAGTACAACGCTAAGTATGCCGCGAGCCGGTATGCATTTCCTCCACTGCTGTGTAAGAATATTTCTCCGGGGCAGACATGTACAGAAATCTTCCTGGTGGATCGGGAACCTGTAATCCGGCTGATCCTTAAATGCCTTCCGTTTTTTCATGATAACCGTGTCGGTAAAGTATCCGACTGCAATGCCGAAGACGAACAGACCGGCTGTAATGAAAGCTGCCTGTTTCGGCACCATTGCAAAGAGCACGAATGCCTCGTCTCCGCTTGTTGCAATCATGGCGGCAACCACCGCACCAACACCAAGGATACCGTGAGTATACATGGCAACAACCGCAAATGCGCCTAGACACCCGGGCACCGCTCCTAGACCTGCTGCGAGCAGGTACTGCCCCCAGAGTCGCCTCGTCAGTTTTTTTTGCCATTCACCCCGTGTAAGGATGTTGACATACTCGATAACGAGCATCATGGTAAACACAAAACTCGTTATCATCAGTGATTCCTTCAAAACATCAAGCATCGTAAAATCCTGCCCAATTAAGGGGAAATCAAACTTAATTACTCACAGGGCGCCCCGTCCGGGATGCTGAGTATCAACAGGTAACTTCAAATTAAGTTACTTAGAAGTGGTCTACGTTCCTGGGAACTGAATGTCTTAAAGTAACTTCGCGAGAAGTTACTTATAGGTGACGAATAGACCTGCACTTTTTGTCTTCCGACGCTCGCCTCAGTTTTATAGATAATGATTATCAATATTAATAACATACTGTGTCTAAATGCATTTAATCAAGGGGAGATTTGCAAAATAAGCCGGCTTATGACAGGAGCCTGCATGAATATGGTTTGTTTTTGATGTACACTGCACAATTGCTTGAGATGAAGTAATAAGCAGACCTGCAGAGTGCTTTCCTCTTCATATCAACCGAGTGCGACATCGAGCAGCATCATAACTGAAAAACCAATCATAGCGCCCATTGTCGAAACGTCGGTTTTCCTGTCCATATCGTAACCCAGATGGAGATGGGGGAGTATTTTATCGACACCAAGCAAAAACAATCCACCAAGCATGAATCCGACAACAGCGGGCACCCAGGCTACGCCGCCCGACTCCCCGGCCATTTCGATTGCGGGTGCGAGTAGAGACCAGAAACTTGCTGCTACCATGACGCCTGCCGCGAATCCCAGCATCCCGTTGAGCATTCTGCGGTTAATGGATTTGAAAAAGAAAACCAGTGCCGCGCCCAGAGCGGTAACTAACCAGGTGAATCCGGTTGCAACGAGAGCCTGCAGAATCGGATCAAGATGTATGAACCATTGTACGAGCATGGTGCCCCTCATTTTCAGAAGATAGTGTTTGTCGGGCCTTTAAGTTGCAGCTTTTGCAATAATTGGAGTAGTATGAACTTTTTTCAGGAAGAAATCAAGGGTAATTTGAGCCCGGGCGGGTTTTCAATTCGCTTGACATACCCCGTTATTGTCAGTAGATTTACAGCGTTTCGAAATTGAGGTTCTGGTGAGCAGTGCTGGTTTATGGATACGATCATCCTGGCGTCAAAATCATCGCGCAGGAAAGAAATTTTAACGCAGCTCGGGATCCCGTTTATTCAATATGGTGTCGAAGTAAATGAGGATATGGGATGCGAGCGTCATATTCGGTCGGCGGTTATCAATATATCAAGAAAAAAGGCGGGTGCCGCTGCCGGGGTGTTTTCAGACGGTATCGTTCTTGGGGTTGATACCGTTGTGAATTTCAATGGAATGATACTCGGAAAACCCGGTACACCTGCTGAAGCCCGCAGATTCTTGAAAATGCTCAGCGGGAACCGGCACCAGGTTTTCTCAGGAATTACGCTGAAGAATATAGGGACTGGTAAGCACTATTCCGGATGTTCTGTTACAGACGTGAATTTTTGCCGCCTGAGCCCGGATGAAGTGGATATGTATATCGAATCCGGTGAGTGGCACGATAAAGCTGGCGGGTATGCAGTGCAGGGAAAGGCGGCTCTATTCATTGCAAGGCTTGAGGGTTCTTATTACAACGTTATGGGCCTTCCAGTGGAAGAACTACATCGTCTGTTATTGAAATTTTCGTATTTTAAAAGCACAGGTCAACATCGGCCTGTATGGAGATAATACCCAATCTTCCTGCAGCAGTGTGCTGTTTGAGAAAGAGTGATGCCGTGACGCAGGAATCGTTTTCCGCCTGTCCGTCTACGGTTATGCCAAGAGATGCCCTTATAAAGAAAATTTTGTATAAGGGACTGGTCCCTCGGGCTCCGCTCGATTTCTCAAAACGGCGGTTACCCTGAAGGGCTTTTTTTATGGAGTATGGGGTCGGCTGAACGAAAATTATTATAATCAAAACAATTATAATTGTGGAGGTGAAAAAAATTGGGAATCGTAACAATGAAGGAGCTTCTGGAGGCGGGGGTTCACTTCGGACATCAGACGCGACGATGGGATCCGAAAATGAAATCCTATATATTCACGGAACGAAACGGGATCCATATTATCGATCTTCAGAAGACTATTGCACAGCTTAAAATCGCATACAATGCTGTCAAGGAAGTTGCGAAGAACGGCAGAACCGTGCTGTTTGTCGGCACAAAACGACAGGCACAGTCTGCGATTGTTGAAGAAGCTACCAGATGCGGAATGCCCTACGTTTCAACCCGGTGGCTCGGCGGTATGATGACAAACTTTAGCACTATTCAGAAGAGCATCATGCGTCTGAAGAAGCTGGAGCGGATGGAGGTTGACGGCTCCTTTGACCTCATGACTAAAAAGGAAGTAATCAGGCTGAACAGGGAGAAGGAGAAGCTCATGAAGAATATCGGTGGTGTCAAGGATATGGAAACACTGCCTGATATGATATTCATCATCGATCCTAAAAAAGAGGCGATCGCCGTTGCAGAGGCGATGCGGGTCGGTATCCCGATTGTCGGCATTGTCGACACCAACTGTAATCCGGATGGAATAGACTATCCGATTCCCGGTAATGACGACGCCATACGGGCAATCAACCTATTTGCTCAGGTAGTATCCTCAGCGGTGATCGAAGGCCAGAACGAGGCGGGCAAGATCGAAGTAGCTGAAGAAACGGAGATAATTTCCCTTGCAGAAGAAGAGCATGCCCGGGCTGAAGCTGAAACGAGAGAAGAGACTGAAGAGGGGTATATCACAAATGAAGAGGAGGTTGCTGAGAAAAGCGATGCAGGCACACAGACTCCGGCAGAGTCTGCGGCTTCAGAAACAGGGACTGAAGCACCGGTGCCTGCGGAGGAAGAGCCGGTCGAAACGGGTGATTTGGAGGCTACTGGTGCTCAGAGCAGCGGGGAGCAGCAGTCTCCTGCTGATGTGGGAGAATCGCCTGCTGATGTTGAACAGATAACGGAGGAAGCGCAAAAACCACCTGCTGATAAAAACAAAGCGAAAAAACACGGGCCTATTAAATCGGAATCAGCTGAAGCTACAGCGGGAGCAGAGGCTGACGAACCCGAAAAAGTTGATGCAGGTGAAGAAAAAAATCAGTCCGCTGAACCGGAATATGCTGAATCAAAAGCGGAATCATCAAATGATGAAGAAAATACGGCTGAGGCTGCAGCTGATGAGAATGCAGGTAGTGCCAAAGAACCGAAGGAATAAATTTCCAGAACCAATAAAAGCTTTCCAGGGAACGATATTCCGGTATTTCACAAAAAAAACAACTATACAGGAGGGAATAGGTGACTGTTAATGCACAGGATGTTAAATCATTGAGAGAAAAAACCGGTGCTGGTATAATGGACTGCAAAAAAGCACTGATTGAAAGCGGCGGTGATTTCGAAAAGGCCGTCAAGTACCTGAAGGAAAAAGGCCTTGCAGAGGCGAAGAAAAGGAGTGGAAGAGAGGCCAGGGAGGGTATTATCGCCGTTTCGTATACTGGTGATAAAAGCTCTGTCGTTATGGCTGAAGTAAACTGTGAAACAGACTTTATGGCCCGGACCGACAAATTCAAAGATTTCGTTCAGGATACAGTTGGTATGCTTCTCGAACTTGGCGTAGAGGATACCGGTCATCTACCAGCTGAGATATCCGAAAGGATAAAAGGTGCGGCCGCTTCATTCGGAGAAAATATTCTGCTTCGAAGGATTGCCAGATTCACAAAATCCGATTCGAACAGGAGTGTGTTGTACTCGTATATCCATCTCGACGGGAAGGTCGGTGTTATCGTTGAATATACAGTTGATGATGCAGGGTTGATCAACAGTGCAGATGTTCAAGATTTGATGAAAAACGTGTCCCTGCAGATCGCATCGATGGACCCCGTAAGTCTGTCACAGGATGATTTTCCTGCTGCGCTTTTTGAAGAGCAGAAGGGGATCTTCATGCAGCAGGCCCGTGAGAGTGGTAAATCTGAAAAAATACTCGAGAAGATCGTATCAGGAAGGATAAAAAAATTCTTTGCCGAATCCTGTCTTCTCGAACAGAAGTATGTGAAGGATGGTAACGTCACTGTCGGTGAGTATATAAAGAGTATTTCCGACAAAACAGGAACGCCTGTAACGGTGAAGAGGTTTTCACGATTCAAGCTCGGAGAGGAGTAAGGTGCTCAAATACAAGAGGATTCTTTTAAAGCTGAGCGGGGAAGCGGTTTCCGGTTCAGCTTCAGTCTTCAATTTCGATACTCTCAACCAGATTGCAAAGGAAATCAGGAATGTCCGGGATGCGGGTGCACAAATCGGCATAGTGCTCGGCGGCGGAAATATTGTTCGGGGCCGGGACCTGACGCCCTTCGGTCTTGATAGGATTCAGTCCGATTATATGGGAATGCTCGCCACGGTTATTAACAGCATGCTCATGCAGGAGGTCCTCAAGGCGAACGGGGTTCCCGCTGTGTTGCAGTCGGCACTGGATATACGCACGGTAACGGAGGGAGTCGTTTTACGGCGAACCCTGGAGTATATAGAAGGCAATAGTGTTGTGCTCTTTGCGGGCGGGACAGGAAGCCCGTACTTTACAACCGATTCGGCGGCCGCGCTTCGAGCGTGTGAAATCGGTGCAGATGTTTTTTTAAAGGCAACGAAGGTCGATGGCGTGTATGACAGAGACCCTGAAAAGGATGAAAACAGCACGTTCTTCCCTACACTGACGTATGATCAAATTCTCCAGAGGCGCCTGAATGTGATGGATATGGCCGCAGTATCCATGTGCAGGGATAACCGCATTCCGATGATTGTTTTTAATATTTTCAGAGAAGGTTCGCTGGGCAAAGCGGCCCGCGGTGAAGAAATAGGAACTTTGATAAAGGAGTAAGTCATGTATGAGGAAATCAAGGCGAAGATTAAAACGCGTATGGGCAAATCTATCGATAGCCTGAATGAGGAGTTCAAAAAAATCAGATCTGGAAGAGCCAATGCAGGCCTGGTGGAAGGCCTGATCGTCGATTACTACGGGAATAAAACGCCCTTGAAACAGCTTGCAAGTATTTCAGTTCCTGAACCGCGTCTTATTGTTGTACAGCCGTGGGACAAGGGATCCCTTGCTGATATTGAAAAGGCCTTTCATAAATCTGATCTGATGCTCACCCCGAACAACGACGGTAAGGTAATCAGGATTGCCGTTCCGCCCCTTACAGAAGAGCGGAGGAAAGAACTCGTAAAAGTCGCGAGGGGAAAGGCCGAAGAGTCGAAGGTAGCAATACGGAATATCAGAAGGGATGGAAACGACGAGATCAAGGCCGCTGAAAAGGATGGCCACGTAAGCGAGGACGATTCAAAAAAGGCGATTGGAGAAATACAAAAGATTACTGATGAGTATATTGAGAAGGTAAATAAGCTTCTCGAGGCAAAAGAAGAAGAGATTATGGAAGTATAAGGTATGTCCACAAGACAAAAAGAGGGTGGGTCTGCATCGAATACGGGTGTTGTTCCGCAGCATGTTGCCATAATCATGGACGGTAACGGAAGATGGGCTGAAAAGCGGGGTCTGAAGCGGAGCGAAGGTCATCTGGCAGGCGCTGCAAGAGTGGAGGAGATTGTATATGCGTGCCTGTCAAACGGTGTACGGTACCTTACGGTTTATGCCTTCTCAAAAGAAAACTGGAAGCGGCCGGCATATGAGGTGAACGGCATTATGCGTCTTGCGCAGATCTTTTTCAAGCGGTCGTTCAACAGGCTCAAAAAAGACGGCGTGTACTTCGTGCACATCGGTGATCGGGACGGTCTTCCACGCTCTGTTCTCAGGATCATTGACGATATGGAGAGAAACAACGCCGACAGGCGTGACCTTCATCTGTGTATTGCATTCAATTACAGCGGGAGGGCTGAAATTACAAGGGCATGCAGACAACTCGGTGAACTGATCAAGAAGAAAGATATAGATCCGGTGGATATCAGCGAGGAGATGATCGCCGGTTCTCTGTTTACTCGGGGTATACCGGAC
>CAZGJW010000084.1:0-12420 GCA_964525675.1 uncultured Spirochaetota bacterium | reverse complement strand
GAACTCGGATTTTAAAAAGCTGGCGCTTTTTAAAACCAGTTATCCCAGCCGTTATGTTTTCAAAAAGGTTTCCTCATGAAAAATGACAAAAACACTATTCTTGATCACATTGATAACATTAAGGTCCCAGGGGATGTTTTTGTAAATCCAACGAATGAATACTGGGCATTGATATGTTTTAAGCAAGGCCTAGATTTCCTATACAAACAGGTTGCAAGGATTGATGAAATCACACGACAGAAACTAAATCCAGCGGGAAATCTAAAGTTTTTTTCATATGGCAATGATCCAATTACCGCCGACATTTCAAAACCACTTTTAACTTGTTCATTTCATTGGTATGCAGTATCTGCTTGTCAGTACGTTCGAACAGTTGGTGCGATTACATACAAGCAGGATAATAATAGACCGATACCTCCAAAATATGTTCAATCAGTAATACCCGATGTTCTTGCTTTTCGTGATAAAGTTGCAGCTCATTTTGCATGGACATCTAGACATTCAAAGGATAACGATGCTGAACGATTGGCGAGTATCATACCACCTCTATCCTATATTAATGACTCATGGCATGTTGGTTCTTTAGAAGTTAGTCTTTCTAAAAGTGGGAAAAAATCCTCTTCTGAATCAATAAAACCTTGGAGTATTAATCAAGTTCATCAGGGCATGGCTAAGCGCTACTGGCCTGAACTTTTGTCAAATAAAACATAACAAAGGGCTAAAGCTGACAGGCCTCCGGCCCGCAGTTTAGCCAAAGCCGTTCTCCGATAAAAAGGATTGACAAGCAATGTCAGAAAGGCCAACGGAACTTATCGCCGAGAAGAGAATATTAAAAACTATAATGATTATTCATGGTGAAAAAGTCATAATTGATTCCGACCTTGCAGATTTATATGGTGTTGAAACTAGGCGACTTAACGAACAAGTTCGAAGGAATATTGACAAATTCCCGGAAGATTTTATGTTTCAATTGACCAAAGAGGAGTTCGATAACTTGAAGTCGCAAATTGCGACATCAAGTGCCGGTTGGGGTGGCCGGCGCAAACCACCATTAGTTTTTACCGAATACGGCGCCTTGCAGGTGGCCAATGTGCTCAAATCTGAACAGGCTAATAAAATGAGTATTTTTATCGTGCGAACCTTCGTTCGTCTTCGTGAAATGGCTCTGAAAAATGAGATGCTATCAAGGAAAATTGATCAATTGGAAAAACGTGTGAGCGATCATGACAAGATATTGGTTGAATTGGTTCGTGAAATACGAAAATTAATTGATATTCCTAAGCCAAGAGGGAAGAGGAAATCCATAGGTTTCATTGTTTCGGATGAAACTAAAAAAGGATAACCTTTTCGGAGAACAAGTGCATTCACCAGATTTCCATTACACTACCGTTCCATGGCAACTGGTGATGCCGGCGTTAGGCTAGAAAGTAAAACAATATGGAGAGAACACAAGTGTTTATTAGCTATAGTCATAATCATCGGGAATACCTCGAGCGGCTTCTTATTCATTTGAAGCCGCTCGAAAAGGAAGGTTTGATCGACGTCTGGGCGGACACGCGGCTTAGGGCGGGTGATGAATGGCGGGAAGAAATCGCCCAAGCACTCCAACGCGCCGCTGTAGCAATACTTCTTGTGAGCGCAGATTTCTTAGCGTTGGACTTCATCAATGAAGACGAGCTTCCCCCACTTTTGGCTAAAGCCCAAGAGGAAGTGACTAGAATAATCCCAGTAATTCTAAGTGCCTGTTGTTTTGCGCGAGATAAGAATCTTCAGAGGTTTCAGGCCTTCAACAGTCCAAACGAAACGGTTATACGCATGACTGCTGGAAAGCAAGAGAAGCTATACGATGCCCTGGCTGCGGAAGTTGAAAAAATATGCAAGAATGCATAGAACAATGGAACAGCAGGCCTAACAACGGCTTGCACAACGGACTGGCTCCAGAGCTGCGCGCCTCCGCCAGCCGGTGAAGCCGAGCGTTAGGCATCAAAAAATGGATATTTTAAAATCAATTGCATATTTCAAGCGCACATGGAAGCCAGACGTAGATTATGAAGATGATACTGATGTGCTTAAATTATCTGATTGAGAAAAACGAAGGAAAAACGGGGTCAGGTCTTGAATGGTGATTCAAATTTCAAGACCTCACCCTATTGGTATGCGGCAACCCCATGGGTAGGGGCTGTTGATATATTTGATCGGGAGATTGTAATGACAAGGAACATGTCTGTCGTGCTTTACATTGTGGTGTTGATAGCCGTTGTCGTTAGTGTAGATTTACTGTTCTTTAAGAATCGATTCTGGGAACGGCTGATAGTGAACATCGGCATTGTCTTGGTGTTTGCAGCCTTCGCTTTGAGATTCCTAAAGAACCCGTAAGCTAAACACCGTGGCACCAACTGGTTGCCTAACACCCACATCGAGTCCGACGGCTTACCCTTCCGCTACGCTCCAGGGCAAGCCGCGGCTCATGTGGAACGTTGTGCAGCCTTTCAAGGTGTAAATATCAGGGAAGCAATCCAGCAAGGCAAGGAGCACCAAGAATAGTCTGAAGGGAAGGCGAAAACTTGCAGACGCAGAAATGGATGAATATCCTCTGGAGCACACTCTTGACTATCTTGGGTATTGTCTGTTTTCCAGCTAATCCTCTCGTTTTAACAGGCGTTATAGAAGCGAACTCATACCTGGCACTAGTTATCCTCGGCTCTGTGGTATGGATCTTTGGCATGATACTGGTCATGGCGCCAATAATCATGTTTCCGCGACGGGGTGGAGTTCCCAAGGGGAAATCGTTTGTAAGTACCACTCGGCTGGTTGATACAGGGATTTATGCCGTGGTGAGGCACCCGCAATACACGGGTGGAGTTTACGCAATATTTATCACCACATTATTATTGTTCCCACACTGGTTATTCGGGGTGCTGGGTGCGATAGGCACGTTGGTTATTTACCTGAGCTGTAGAGAGGAAGACCAGCGTCTTATTCAGCAGTTTGGCGACGACTATGTAGCCTATATGAAAAGGGTGCCGCGAATGAATATCTTTCTCGGGATAATGCGACTGGTGCGGCAAAGACAATGAGAATCAAGTCGGTGGCTGCCCAACAAGGCGCTGCACCTGACCACCAGAGCTTTGGCGATTTGCGAGTATTCATCTGCTAGCTGGGGTCTCATGGTGGTCGGGGGCTGGTTGGTATATCGCTCTGGTGGCAGGTGAGCTTGATCGTTGGCCAGCAAGAAAGAGGAACCAAAGACTATGGCCCCGGAGATTGTTATCAGGAGCGAGACGGATGCCGATGTTGATGCCATAACCGATGTGACGATCGCAGCGTTCAAGGCCTTGGAGATCAGCAACCAGACGGAGCAGTTTATCATCGAGGCGTTACGCGCTGCCAAGGCCCTCACGGTATCGCTCGTTGCAGAATTGGATGGCCGCGTGATAGGGCATATCGCGTTTTCTCCAGTGACAATATCAGACGACACCCCGAACTGGTATGGACTTGGACCTGTTTCCGTATTGCCGGAGTATCAGCGGAAGGGCATTGGCAAAGCCCTGATAAAGGAAGGCTTGTCACGACTGAAGGACTTGAATGCCCAGGGATGCTGCCTCGTGGGGCATCCAGATTATTACAGGAAAGTTGGGTTCGAGAATATATCCGGACTTGTGCATGAGGGAGTACCGCAGGAGGTCTTCCTCGCTCTCTCCTTTGATGGGCATATTCCTCAGGGTACGGTTACTTTTCACGAAGGATTCAAAGCAGATGGCCAACAAACTCCTGTAGGCGACGTCCTAGAGGCCGCGCCTGAGGAGTGACGTTATCCGGACGCTTAGCATCAGGATAATGCCGCCGGTGCGAGCACCAGGATTACACGGCCAATAGAAATGCAGGTGTGTCAACAAGCAATTGGGGGGGGACATGAAACGAAAAAAAAGGAAACCGACTGCATTAGCACTTGCAGTGACATCAGCCATCATACTGCTAAGCTGTGTGCCTTCTAGCCGGCCGGCTGACAAAAAAGAGGAATTGCAACGCTTGGTGTTCGAACTGGTTGAGCAAGATCAATCTGTCAAGAACTGTGTTCTTTCAGTCATGAAAGGTGATGGTTCGTTTTCGTGGTCCGGTGTGGCAGGAATAGCGAAGCAAGAAGGCCAAATGCCGATGACTAAAGACGTTCCCATCTACATCGCAAGTATAACAAAGCTATATACGGCTACTGCAATAATGCGTTTATATGAAGAGGAGGCACTCTCGATAGATGATCCCATCACGAAATACCTTCCAGAAAGTCTCATTCACGATATTCACGTATACAAAGGGAAGGATTTCACCGACCAGATTACGATTGGCCATCTGCTATCACACACTTCCGGTATAGCAGACTATTACTCTCAAAAGGGAAAGGATGGGCACAGCCTTTTTGACCTCTTTCTTGAAAGCCCAGATCGCTCTTGGACCGTGGATGATACTATTAAGAGGGCACGAAATGACTTAGAACCTCTCTTTCCGCCAGGGACGAATGCATCATATTCAGATACCAACTATCAATTATTGGGAAAGATCTTGGAAGCCATAACTTGTAAGCCGCTTGCGAGAGTCTATGAAGATTTCTTCTTCAATCCTCTTGGGCTGAAGCATACATGGCTTGTCGGTTCGTCTGAGAATCAGACGGCATCCGTTGCGGACGTTTTCTATAAGGATAGAAATATCACAAGAATCCGTTCTAATGGTTCATACTGGGCCGATGGCGGTATTGTGTCGACGGCTGAAGAGATGATTGTTTTTCTAAAAGCTCTAAATGAAGGACAGATTATAAGTAAAGATACTCTAAAGTTGATGCATAGCTGGCATAAACTGGAGTTTCCTCTTCAATACGGGTATGGGACGATGTATTTCAAGCTACCCACGATAATGGCCAAGATGTCCAACATGCGGCCTCTCTGGGGTCATTCGGGTTCTACCGGGTCTTTTCTCTATTTCTCTGATGAGCTCAATCTCTACATGGCAGGCACAATTGATCAGGTTGAATCGCATTCAAAACCATTTAGACTTATGTCAAGAGCAATGAAGATTGTCAAGTAATATCTCTAGATGCCAACACGGTAATCTATATTTGTTTTCTAAATCGGAGCCGTGTAACACTTATACGGCCCCCAAAGTCAAGGGGTATAGGTATCCCTAACAAGCTTTTTCTTTGTTGATAAACCGGGCTGCATCGTTTTTCCGTTTCTCCGTATCCGGCTTGGGTTCGAAGGTACTGGTGCAATACTGGGTCTGCACCAAACACGTATGGAGGGTAGATCGAGGCTCCCTAGAACAATATTGGTACCCGAATGCCGTCCGAATCAAAAGAGGAGCTCTGCCTGAGCTTGGCAGGCTCAGTTACAATGGCGGATCGGCGCGGGGCAGACCGGTGGAAATGGAAAAACGATGAGCTCAAGAAAAAGGGACCAGGATACAGGACCATTCAACTCGGTGGGAATCGAGGATACCGTACTATGGTGCCGGGATAGCAGCTTGAAAGCTGCATGCATAGGACACCGGGTGAGCATCATCCTGTAGTGTTCCAGTTAGGCGCAGGGTCTTCTGCATCCCGTCCCTTTTCATCCTATTGTTTCAAAGAACCGTTTTGGATCGAAAGGGGCCCTGTTTTTGAGTATGGAATAGACGGTACGCCCGAGTTTCTGGGCAATTATGGAAAGCGCCTTCGCATTTCCGTATTTGCTGACCAATTTCTTATGGTAGAGTTTGGCACGTTCGTTTCGGCGAAGGAAGAGGCAGGCTGCTTAGCTGAAGGCCCATTTCAGGTGGACGTTACCGATCTTTGAGTTTTTTCCTGTTTTGCGCTTGCCGGCTGATTCATGAGAACACTTCACCAGCCGTGCGTAGGAGATGAAATTGCCTACTCTTGGGAAGCGGTTGATGTCGTGGATCTCGTAGAAGATCACCAGGGCGAGGATTTTCCCCACACCGGGAATGCTGCGAAGCAGATGAACTGCTACAGGGTCATGTTCGGGAATCTGTGCGTTGATCTGTCGTTCGATAGTGAGTATCTGCTCGTGAAGAGCGTCCATAAGTGCGATATCCGCCTCGACAGTGGTACGGACCATAGGATCGGTGAATCGGTCTGCTATGCTTGTGCGATTTGAGCGTCGGTCTATGCGTTTTTCGAAAGGTGGCAGGTTGTACTGAGTGTTGGTGTTCTGGATGTGAGTCTGAAGCTGAGCATGCTGGCGTGAGAGGTACAACCTACGGCGAAGGAGATCCCGTGTTGAGCGCATTGGCTGCGGATACACGTAGGCCATGGGAAGCATCCCGCTACGAAGCAGTGCGGCGATCTTTTGGGAGTCAATCTTGTCGTTTTTCACCTTTCCGCCGTGTATTGCTTTCATGTACAGGGCGTGGCCCAGAACGAACTCGACACCTATGCGATTGCACAGATCCGCTACCCAGTACCAGGTAAAGATGCACTCAACGGCCAGGACCAGGTCTTGGCGGTAAGGCCCGAGAGCATCAGCGAGGGCTTGTGTTGTGGCAGGCATGTTCCGGTGCAAACGGATTTGACCTCCATGGTCCATGATGCAGACGTACATGGTCCTTGCGTGCAGATCAATGCCGCAGTAGAATCGATGTTGTTTGGTGTAGAATCTCATAAGGCTTCCTCCTTGGGTATGGATTTTAGGCTGTGTTAATTATATCCTGCCCAGGAGGGGGCCGTAATAAGTATCAAGTCGCTGCACCTGACTGGCTTTCTGTCCAGTTATTATTATTATTCTAATAGTAACGAAGCAAACTGGGCTATTTCCCTATCGCTCGGCCAGCCGGTGAGCTTAAGTCGTTATGCCTAAGGAAAAAACATGAAAATAGATGAATCAATACTTACAGCAGGTGTTCAGGATTCTATAATCGAGGTAGTAAATCTGACCAAGAAGTTCGACGATGTCACAGCCGTTAATGAGATATCGTTTAGTCTGCACAAGGCAGAGCTTTTCGGTTTTCTTGGCCCAAATGGAGCCGGCAAAACGACTACTATCAACATACTTACGGGTTTGTCCAGGCCAAATTCGGGAACAATTCGAGTGGCTGGCCAGGATTGTATTGAAAAACCGAAGGCAGCCCAGAATCTAATTGGCATTGTCCCCGATGAGAGCAACCTTTATCCCGAACTATCGGGCTTTGATAATCTTTGTTTCTGCGCATCATTATACGGCATACGCAAGAACGAACGGCAAGAGCGAGCGAGAGAATTGCTGGAAACATTCGGACTAAAGGAAGCAGCAGATCGGAAGTTCGCCGGTTACTCCAAAGGCATGAAACGGAAACTTACTATTGCAGCCGGCATTATTCATCGCCCACAGATTCTGTTCCTTGATGAACCAACCACTGGCATCGATGTTGCGAGTGCCCGCCAGATCAGACAGCTTATCGCCGATCTTCACCGTGCCGGAACGACAATCTTTCTTACCACACACTACATCGAAGAGGCTGAAAGGCTTTGTGAACGTATTGCTTTCATCGTCAAAGGCCGGATAGTAAAAACAGACTCAGTCCGGAGTCTTCTGCAGCCGTTGTTAGGCAGGCAAGTGATGTTGATTTCTGTTTCGAGTGTAGCAAACGATCTCGCAGGCAAACTTGCCACCGCTTTTCCTAATTATGGGTTTCAGTCCGTTTCGTCAGAGCAGGTTCGTATCGATTCCGCCGAGCCAATCAGCCTTGGCCCACTCGTACGTTTTATTGAGGAGCAGAAAATTGAAGTTAAAGAAGCCCGACGTTTAGGCCCATCACTCGAAGATGTATTTGTAAGTGTGACCGGCATTGAGGCCAACGTTTTGAGAAAAGAAGCTGAGAAAAAAGGCGGTGCAGCATGAAAAAATGGGTCGCTTTCTGGAATATTTTATTGAAGGACATGCGTGCCTATTATCTCAAACCGCCAAATATTAGCTGGGGATTGATTTTTCCCATAGCTTGGACAGGCATGTTTTTCATAAAATCGGGTAGCGGTTTGGAAAACATTCCGGCACTGCTTCCGGGCGTCATCGTAATTTCTATATTATTCGGCACAACCTCAATGCTTGCAGTAACAATCACGTTTGAAAAAAAGAATCGGTCGTTTGAGAGATTGCTGCTCGCTCCTATTTCATTGAACCTTCTTATGTTGTCTAAGACAGCCGGAGCAATTCTTTTCGGTTCAGCCAACGCTATTGTTCCTATTACTCTTGCATTATTCTTAACCGATCTCTCTGCAATTTCATGGGTAACAGTATTGCCTGCCATCATATTGATTGCGATTGTTTCAACATTTCTGGGGCTTTTTATAGCGGTATCTGTCAGCGAGGTATTTGAAGCTCAGACTTTTTCAAACTTCTTCCGCTTTCCGATGATTTTCCTTTGTGGTCTATTCTTCCCAATTGACTCTCTTCCGGTAGTCCTGCGTCCGTTGTCTTACATATTACCCTTAACATACGGCGTTGACATTCTTCGTGGAGCAATAACTGGAACGAATATGATGTTTGTTTGGTTAGACTTCCTTATCATTACATGTTTCTGCGCAATCCTATTTTATATTAGCCTGAGGAACATTAACAGGAAATGGATTACATAAATCATGGCATACAATACGCTGCACCGGACGGCACATTTGTAATTGCCGTAGAAGTTCAACCCGGAACAAAAAAACCTGAAGATGATTTTTCAACTATTAAATCCGTATGGGATTTTATCGGCCGTTGGTTTCCGAACCCTGTTGAACCAGGACTTCGAAGCATAGCAAGCCGGATAGAAATTCTCCTGTTATTCTTACCAGCAATTTTCATCTTACAGTCCGGCGCGTTGAAAAATCATTAAAACATGAAAATGTTTTCCTGTTGGTTGCACCGGCAAACGGTATCAATGTATGGTGTGCATCCTGTGGAGGAGAATTAAATACCCATTCGGTAATAACGGCTATAAAAACGAGCCGAATTAATGAAAGAGTGAACCATAACCAAATTATCCTACCGGAGTTTTTAGTTCTGGTAAAATTCAGCAGGATATAAATAGGTAAGTAAACTTGTCAATCTTAGAAGTTGAAAATTATCACTTACCTAATGGTTTTTACCTAAAGTATGTAATATTACGGCAATGTAGTATAATATAGTCATTTGTATTCGAAATTCTGGTACAAAATGCCAGAATTCTAATGGATAAAACCATAAATGCAATAATTGTCGGATTTGCTTTATGATTTGTCCAAAAGGAGTATTTGGGACTGTGGATAAAAACAAGATAAGAGTTCAAAAACAGTGGGAATGTTTTGCGTGTAATGCCTGTGTTAACCAATGTGCGAAAAGGGCCTTAGCTTTAGAATAAGAAAGGAAACAACACCTCGAAATTGAGCGAACATGTAACTGCACCTACTCGAACAAAGTTCTGCATCATTTGTCGAAGTCTGACCTTCGCCTATTATTCAAATGTAAGAAAGATCTGATCACCCCTATTGATTCATTCATTCTGGAACAGTGACAAAGAAGAAGAAAATAATAGGCTTCGTTTTCCCTGTTATACGGAAGACGTGCTGTTTAACACAATCGTCCCCGGATTTGAAGTCACAGATATGAATCGTTACAAAGAAACCGAAGGTAACGACTCATTTTATATACTATTACGTATGATGAAATGATAGATGGTACCGCCGTCTGAGTTTTCCGGTGCAGCGGTTATGACCCATACGCAATAATGTCGGGAATGTCATTCAACAAGAAATCAGTCAATGCAAGCTGAACGTTCATGTGATGCACATACACTCCCTTTTTAAGAAATGATGCCCTATTGACGTGACGCAGAATCGAATCAAGTTGTACGATATCTATATCCTTCCGGGAGCGAACCTGCTCTGCGAGCAGACCAATGATAAAGTCGAAAAATGCTCCTGCATCCCCGTTATCCGATATCTCCCTTATCAATCCTAACCCGGCATGCATGTCGGCTGCAGCAAGTTTTGCATAATAGGATTCCATACTCATTTTGGTATCATCGGGCCTTTTTTCTGCACATATAGGAAAAATATGCTTTCTTATGGCCACTGCGGTATTCTCGTCAAGGGAAACAAATCGATATACCCTGCATCGGGAAAGGATCGTTTCCTTCAGATATTCTTTTTTCGGAGCTGTAAGCACTATCACCGCATGTTCAGGAGTATCTTCAGAAATCTTGAGAAAGCTGTTGGCCGCTTCCTCGGTCATATACTCCGCCCCATCGAATATGACAAATTTCGCCTTTTCCTCACCTCGCAGGGACAGATACTTCTGAACTTCCCGTATCCTGTCGATACCGATCACCCGCTGTTTTGAGCTGTTCAGCATGGAAAGGGCGTTTTCGATTACTTTTTCTGCATTATCGATAAGCGTTTCCGGATGCAGAAGAGCATCGCTTATGGTCTGTATGTCTTTTTGATACCTGGTTTCATCAGTAAAACTGAGGGTGAGACGTCTGATATCTCTCAGAAAATATGGCAGGTTTCTCTCTTCAACACCACAGGTATGCCACAGATGAAATGTATTTGTTAGATTGGCACGCGAAATGATAAAAAGATTTTTTGATAGGAGGTTTTTAATCGTTATACAGGACCGGCAGGCGCATCCTGATAAACTGTTTTCTTCACAGTTTACAACGCGTGCCAGTTCGACTGCAGTAAGAAATTTACCGGCACCGTCGGGGCCATAAAAAAGAAGCGTCCTGGGAAGTCGGTTACCCTGCAGCTCGTGGGTGAGCATCTGTACTGCTATTTTTTGATCTTTTACCCTTTCGAACAAACCCGCCTGACCTCTGTCTTGTTTTTCCCACTTCTGCAACCTTCTCTATATTCGGGTCACGAAGACCTTTTTTCCTCAACTTGCTCAGTGCAGCTTCAGCGGCGACCTGTTCGGCCTTTTTTTTGCTTTCCCCGACACCGGGTCCAAAAACACGGTCTTGTACAAACACATTCACATAGAACTTACGTTTATGATCGGGACCCTCAGTGTTCATTACCCGGTACCGGGGCACGGTCTTATGCTTTTTCTGTGTATATTCCTGCAGTATGGACTTATAATCCTTCTCATGCTTGTTCGCCTCTACCCAAAATATTTCTTTGAGAAAATATCGATCGACTAACTTTCGTGCCTGTTTAAACCCGGCATCCAGATAGTACGCACCAAGAACCGCCTCGACACTGTCTCCGATTAGAGATGTTCTGGACCTGCCGCCGGATTTTTCTTCTCCTTTGCCCAGAAGAATATATTTCTCGACACCCATCTCTTTACCGACCCTGTCAAGGGTCGGCTCACTCACGACATAAGACTTAATCCTGGCAAGCGAACCCTCTTTGAAATAGAGTTTCTGATTGAATACTGTATCGCTTATAACCATACCGAGGAACGCATCCCCGAGAAACTCCAGCTTTTCATTGTTTTCGAGGTTTTCTTCAAGCTCATTTACGTAGGACTTGTGCGACAGCGCCGTATTCAGCAGGGCAAGGTTCCTGAAGCGTACACCTATCTTTGCCTGAAACTCCGACAGGGCTTTAATCCTCTCTCGGGAAATGCCTTTTTTACTTCTCGTCATACCGAGTGATGACAAGCGATGCATTGTGACCGCCGAAACCAAAGGAATTATTTATCGCGAAGCTAACATCCTGGTGAACACTCTCGTTGGGTACGAAATCAAGATCGAATTCCGGATCGTCGAGATTTATGGTGGGAGGGATAACACCCTCGCGCAGGGTAAGTATTGTGGCAATGGTCTCAGCTCCGCCGGCCGCCCCTAAAAGATGCCCGATCATTGATTTGTTTGAGCTTATCTTCACTTTGTAGGCATGTTCACCAAACAGATTCTTTACTGCAGCAACCTCAGATCTATCTCCGACAGGAGTCGATGTGCCGTGGGCGTTTATATATTCTATATCGGTCGCATCAAGCCCAGCATCTTCAATGGCGTTCTTCATACATCTATACGCTCCTTTGCCTGAAGCTGCAGGAGCAGCAATATGATACGCATCGGCACTGGCGCCGTACCCGGCAAGCCGGGCGTAAATGCGAGCCCCCCGGGTGAGTGCATACTCCTCGCTCTCGAGAACCATAATCGCCGACCCTTCTCCTATGACAAAACCGTCCCTGCCCCTATCAAACGGTCGAGAGGCCTTTTCAGGCTCATCATTACGTGTCGAGACAGCCTTCATCGATATGAACCCCGCGATACCGAGATCGACAATCGGCGCTTCCGCGCCACCGCAGAGCATGACATCCGCATCACCGCGCTCTATGTACTTGAAGGCCTCGCCGATCGAATGGTTAGATGATGCACAGGCGCTCACAACACACATATTGGGGCCGTGGAGCTGGTGCCTGATGGATACAACTCCACTCGCCATGTTGGCTATCATGTTCGGAATTAAAAAGGGGCTTACTCTTT
>CAZGJW010000083.1:0-12430 GCA_964525675.1 uncultured Spirochaetota bacterium | reverse complement strand
CGCTCACTGCCCCCATGAGCATCATTCCCTCCAGGCCCAGGTTGAGTATCCCGGATCGCTCGGTGAATATCTCACCGACTGTTGCGTAAATGAGTGATGTACCTGCGCGCAGAGTGATTGTAAAAATGGAGGCAACCAGAACAATCATAGAACCGCCCCCTCACCCCTGCCTTTCGAAGCTCTCCGCATGATAACAAGGCGGTGCTCGGTAAACAGCGCACCGGCTAGCATTGGAAACAGAATCATTCCCTGGAGCACAAGCCCCATCGCCGAGGGCAGGCCCATAATCATCTGCACCTGATCCCCGCCCACCGAAAGTCCCGCGATCAGTATTGCCACGAATATAATCGCAATTGGATTGAGCTGTGCCAGCCAGGAAACGATAATTGCAGTGTAGCCGTATCCGATTGAAAGTCCCTGCTGAAGCCGCCGGGAAATACCCGTTACCTCACATGCACCTGCAAGCCCGCTAATCGCCCCTGAAACCAGAAGCGAGACAACGATCATACGGGCTATATCAATACCGAGAAACCGCGCTGCGGTCCGATTCTTCCCGATTATATTGATTTCGAACCCCCAGCGGGTTCTGTTCAGGGCAAGCCAGAGAAGAAGCGCAAGAATCACTGCAAACACAAGCCCCAGATGCACCCTCCCCGTTATACGAAGCAGCCATGCCGACTCCGGAAACGGTGCAGTGCCCGGAAATCCGTATCCCTTCGGATCACGCCATGGCCCATAGTAGAGATGCTGGGAAAACAGGATGGCGACATAGTTGAGCATGAGAGTGGTGAGTGTTTCATTTACCTTCATATGCGCGTTGAGAAATGCCGGTATACCGGCCCACACGGCCCCTGCCAGCATGCCGACAACGAGCGCCGCTGGAAGAACAAGCCACACAGGCAGCCCCCAGAAAAGCGCAACCCACGCTGCGGCAACACCGCCTAATGTGAGCTGACCCTCCGCGCCGATATTCCAGAATTCCATCCGAAAGGCAATAGAAACGGCAAGACCGGTGAGCATGAGGGGAATCGCCTTGACAAGAGTTTCCGTAAAGTTCGGCCATGTGCCGAATGCGCCTTTGAACATCGCCGTATAGGTGGCAATCGGGCTCACCCTGGAAATAACGAGGAGCACAGCTGCAAGGAGAAGTGAAAAGAGAAAGGATGCAATCGGTACAAGCACGGCAATGACTTGAGATGTACGTTCCCGTTTTTCCAGAACAAAGCGCATACCTGTAACCCCGCGATAATGATTATTCCTGCTGTTCAGTCTTCTCCATACCCGCCATCATAAGACCGAGAGTTTGAATATCAGCACGGTCACGGTCCAGAATTCCTATTATTCTGCCCTCGAAGAGCACGGCAATTCTGTCGGCGACACTCAAGAGCTCTTCAAGGTCCTCTGAAATGAGAAGTACAGCCGTACCGGAATCACGCTGTTCAAGAAGTCGTTTACGAACCGCCTCTGTTGCACCGACATCGAGCCCCCGCGAGGGATAGCCGGCGATGAGAAGCCCCCTGCAGGCGTCTATCTCGCGTGCCAGTATGGTTTTCTGTATATTGCCGCCGGACAGATACTTTACTTCTGTCTGCGGCCCGGGTGTGTCGATACGGAAGGCATCGATAAGCCTCAGGGCGCGCTCAAGAATGCGCCTCGGGCGGATTATCCCGTGTTTTGCAAGCGGAGGATTTCTGTACCCCTTCATCGCGAGGTTGTTTGCGACACTCATGGTTCCCACCACTCCCATTGCAATCCTGTCGGCGGGTACATGGCTCACTCCCGCCCGGATCATGTCGATGGGAGCGCGGTTCGTCATATCCTTATCGTTTATAGAAATCTTGCCCTGCGAAACAGGGCGCAATCCTGTTATCGTTTCTGTAAGCTCACGCTGACCGTTTCCTGCTACACCCGCAATGCCGAGTATTTCACCGCTGTGGATCCTCAATGTCACCCCTCTCAAAGCAGGGTTTCCCTTGTTGTCATCCGCATGTACCGCATCTACGCTGAGCACGACCTCACCCTTTTCACAGGGATGTCTTTCAATTCTAAAAAGAACATCACGGCCCACCATCATTTTTGCAAGTTCCTGCGGGCTGGTGTCTGACGTTTTCTTGACGGACACAACCCTTCCCTTTCGCAAAACCTCCACTCGGTTGGAGAAGGACATAACCTCCTCCATTTTATGTGTGATAAATATGGCGGACTTTCCCTCTGCAATCATGCTCTTTACAACCCCGTTCAGCTCTTCTGCCTCCTGCGGGGTCAACACCGCTGTTGGTTCGTCGAGAATAATAATCTCCGCACCCCGGTAGACAAGCTTGAGGATTTCAACCCTCTGCTGTTCGCCGATAGAGAGCTGCCAGATCGACGCACCGGGGTCGACCTTCAATCCGTACCTGAGTGCAAGCTCCTCAACCCGGCGTGACACTCCGTCTATATCGGGCATGAAAGAAACGTCCCGCATCCCCAGTATGATATTTTCAGCGACGGTCATGGTATCAACGAGCATGAAGTTCTGATGAACCATACCGATACCCAGAACTGCAGCATCACGGGGAGAGTGTATCTCGACGGTTTCTCCAAGGACAAATATCTGGCCCTCATCCTGCCGATAGAGACCAACGAGAATATTCATCAGGGTGCTCTTTCCAGCGCCGTTTTCCCCGAGAAGGGCGAGCACTTCTCCGGGGTAGAGTTTCAGATTCACATGATCGTTTGCGAGAACTCCGGGGAAGTGTTTTGTAATACCCCGCATCTCTAATACGGGCATTTCTGTATTCATTATGTCCGCCAGTACAATAGAAAATCACAGGAGATCATGCCGCGGCTATCGGATGAAGCCTTAAAACATGATCTCCTGCAGTTGCCTTTTGTTTATGGTCGTTTTGTTACCGTAAACCGGTAATGATCAGCTCCCCGGTATGGTTCCCACAACTCCCTCAACAAAGAAGTTCATATTGAGCATATCAGAATCGCTCATGCACTTACCCGATGGAACCACAATTTTTCCGTTTTGACCTTTAATCGGACCGCAGAAAATATCCCAATTTCCATTGAGAATTTTCTTCTCCGCCTTGTCCACCAGATCCTTCACATCGTTCGGTACTTTAGGGCTCAAATCGGAAAGTTTAACAGCGCCCTCCTTCAGCCCCCCCCAGTACTGATGGGTCTTCCAGGTGCCGTTCAATGCATTCTGTACCGTATCGATGTAGTAGGCTCCCCAGTTCCATACCGGACTTACCAGAACACTGTCTCCGACAAAGGAACGCATATCCGAGTCATACCCGATACTGAGATCGCCTCTCTCCTGCGCAGCCTTCTGCGGTTCAGTCGTATCCTGGTGCTGTGCGATAATATCCGCACCCTGGTCGAGAAGTGCCACGGCAGCCTCACGCTCCTTTACCGGGTCATACCAGGTATTCGTCCACACAACGCGAACTTCCGCACCAGGGTTTACGGACTTCACCCCGAGTGTAAAGGCATTGATACCTCTGATAACCTCCGGGATCGGGAATGCAGCCACATACCCTATTACACTGGCCTTTGTCATCTTTCCCGCGATAATACCCGAGAGATAGCGGGGTTGATACATCCTTCCGAAGTATGTGGACATGTTTTTTGCTGTTTTATACCCCGAGCAGTGCTCGAAGTAAATATCGGGAAACTCCCCGGCAACCTCAAACATGGCATCCATATACCCGAATGAAGTTGCAAAGATCATGTTATACCCCTGCTGGGCATACTGTCTGATGACCCGCGCTGCATCAGGGCCTTCCGGAACATTTTCTATGTAAGTGCTTTCCACCCTGTCACCGAGCTTTTCCTGCATCATCTTTCGGCCCCGTTCATGCTCATACGTCCAGCCCAGGTCTCCGGGTGGACCGATATATACGAACGCAACCCTGAACTTGCCCGAAGGTTTCTCCTCAACAGCCTTTTCTTTCGACCCTGCAAAAAGAAAACCGGGTGCGAGTAGAGCGGAAATTACAATACAAGCAACCACATACCTCTTCATAGTTCTCTCCCCCCTCATCATAAAGTTAGATTCATTGTAAAACAATTGCCAGTTTAGTCAAGATGATTTAACCACGTCCTCTCCATAAGACAAAGACATCGCTCACGTATAGCAGTGCATTTGAAACTCGTCAGTATTAAATGAGATTGTCCGTTTGCGTATGACAGGTCACGGTATATAAAATTTTTTTATGCAGATGAGATTACTCATCCGGATTCGCCGTCCTGTTCATCCACAACCGCCTTCATAGCGGCCTGCACATCCTTCAGGCCGCTTCCGGTTACCAGCAGAACCACGGTGGAGTCTTTTCGGATACTGTCCTTTGCGCTGAGAAAGCCTGCGAGAGCGGCGGAAGCAGCCGGTTCCGCAAAAAGGCCGGTCGTCGAAGCGAGCAGTTTCTGAGCTTCGAGTATCTCTTCGTCTTCCACAACAGAGCACTGCCCGTCATACATGCGCAGGTATTTGAGCGCATAGTAGCCGTTTTTCGGAATATCAACAGCAATGGAATCCGCAACCGTCTGAGACCGGTAGGCAGGATCGAACCCACCTTGCCTGAACGCGGTCAGTATTGCGCAACTCCCGGCGGCTTGAACCGCAAACAGCATCGGCATTCCCTCTATCAAACCGGCATCAAGTAGATCCCTGAACCCCTTGTACACGCCGCCTAAAATGACCCCGTCACCGGTCGGAATAAAAACATAGTCTGGTGCCCTGCCGAGCTGTTTGTATATTTCCAGGGCAGCCGTTTTTTTACCCTCTATTGTAAGCGGATTGTACGCCGTATTTCTGCTCAATCCGCCGTGCTCCCGGGTGTACGCCATCGATTGCTCGTAGGCCATGTCGTAATTTCCGTCCACAAGCACGACCCGGGCGCCGTACTGCAGAGACTGCACGCGCTTTGCCCGGGGAGCAGACACCGGAATGAAGATCTTGATCCTGAGCGCTGCTGCAGCGCCGATTCCAGCCATAGAGGAAGCCGCATTCCCGGTGGAAGCCACGACCACATCCGAAATTCCTTCTCTGACGGCGAATGCCGCAACAAGGTACGATGCCCTGTCTTTCAGAGACCCGGTTGGATTGAGGCTGTCGTCCTTGATAAAAAGGTTTTCAAAACCGGTGCGCTTGCGAAGATTGATCGGTGTCCAGAGCGGGGTATTTCCAACCGGGATAGGTGGAAAAAATTTCTTTTCAACGGGCAGAAGGTCAACTATATCAAAATCCGCTGCAATACTCCCCTCAAGCCTGACCTCGAGCACGCCCCTGAGGGGCTCATCGGGCTGCTGTTTTGATGAACAGGCCGGACAGACCATCAGTTCGGGCTGAATTTCGAATGTGCATCCGCACTCACTGCACTCATAGAAAAATTTCAAGGTACCGCTCCGTTCCAGTAAGGTACTGCGCCTTCCCGGTATTATTTCCATCCGTGTCGGTAAAATACCATCCTGTATTATACCGTTTTTTTATCGGTTCTCTGCTAGTACGACAGTGATACTTTTCATCTCAAGATTGATTAAGATACATTTGCCATATGTATCACTGTAGTACTACTCGATCGCATCCATACGCCGCCACAGCCGCCGAGCTGCCTCCTGTGCCTTCTCGTACACCGGCTGTACATCAAAGGGAAACCGTCTGTTCTCATACACGATGCGTCCATTCACGATAACCGTTTTCACATCACGCGACCCCAGGCCGAAAACCATGTGCCCGGCGACATTCTCGTCCTCAAGAGGCGTGGGAGGCCGGTAGTCGTATAAAACGAGGTCCGCTGTGAAGCCTCTTTTGATACGACCGAATCTGCGGCCAAAATAGCGCTCCAGCAGAGTGTTGCCCTTATGAAGAAGACTTAAAAAATCCGCTGGCCGGTACACGCCGCCAGAATCCATGTGTTTAAAGTATGCAAATTTCATCTCTTCAAACATATCACTCCCAATACCGTCAGTGCCCAAAGCGGCATTGCGGACTTTCGAGAGTTTTGACGCATACCCGACCGTATTATTCATATTGGAGCGAGCATTATGCACGAGAAAAGAGCCGTGGTTGTTCAGCCGGTCCATATCTCCATCCGTCAGATGCACGCCATGAACGCATATCGTCTTTTTATCCAAAAGGTTGAACGCCTCGAGCCGTTCGGTGATGTCCTTTCCATAGAGATGATGGGAATAGGAGGAATCATACCGGTCTTCAGCCGTGTGGATGTGAAGCCCCCGTCCGGTTGAAGAAACTGCTTCATCGAGGAGGCCCAGTGCCTCGTCCCCTAATGTAAACGGGGCGTGCGCTCCGATCGCGGCTTCGATGAGCAGACCATTTTTTCCGGATTCTTTCTCACGTGAAATTTCCTTCACAAATGAGACATTTTCCTCAACACCCTCGCGCATACCGGTTTTCCCGTTTCTGTCTGTGACCTCGTAGCAGAGTATCCCCCTGAGGCCTGCCTTCTCGAACGTCTTTTTTAACACCGAAAGCGAGCCTTTGATAAAGGAGGGTGAAGCATGATGATCGATCACAGCTGTCGTGCCGGCCATGAGTGCCTCCAGCGCACCGACCAATCCGCTGTAAAGGAGTATCTCTTCATCGATTGCCCTGTCAAGCCGCCACCAGAGGTTTTGCAGCACAGACACGAAATCAGTCGAAGGCTTGATATTGGCCGTGATTCCTCTGGCGAGGGCAGAGTAGAAATGGTTGTGGCTGCACACGAGGCCGGGGGTTAGGATGTTCCCTGCGAGGTCGATGACCTGCGTGTCGTGTTTTTTAGCGGAAATATTCTTACCTACATCGGCAATCAGGTCTCCCTCGATGAGTATATCGACTCCCGGTTTCACGGACGGGGGGTCAAAATCGACCGCCAGGGCATTTTTGAGTAGTATCATCATTTCTCCCTGCTGGTATCAAGAAAACGCATCAACCAGGTACCGGTAATCCCTTAAAACCGCCTGAATAAGCGCCGTAGCTCCGGTAATGTGGGTTTTCAATCCAGCATACGACCCGTTTTTCCATACGCCGTCGAAGAGAACTCCACCGTCACCCCCAATCTCGAGCAACAGTGTACTGCCGTTCAGCCGCAAACGGACAAACCTGCGCCCATCCTGCTCTGCCTGTATAAAACCGTTGTTCGTGCTTGCATCAAAATCCTCCTGTGAAGCAAACAGGGTAAACTTGTCTCTGTAGGGCAGGCCGTCGTAGGGGCAGAAACTGCCGCAGTTTCCACACTCGTTGCACAGCGCATCAAGATGAAGTATCTGCCGGATGTCCTTCAGTCCCTGCCCGGCATCGACCGCAATTGCAACATTCGCCCTGTTCGGGCACACATCCACGCATTTGTTGCACACAAGGCTGCATTCCAGGCAGCGCAGAGCCTCTATACGGGCCTTTTCAGCATCGATCTCTGAATCGCTCGGAAAAATAACCCTCCCCTTCCTGTTCGTAATCTCAGAAACCCGCTTTTCTGCATCTGTACCCGGGATATCATTGGCCTTAAATCCGGGTATTTCCCGCCGTGCAATGGCAAAAGCCACCCGTTTCGCATCGGCGATCGATTCGACAACCGTCGAAGGGCCGCGGTACGCATCTCCGCCGATAAAAACATTTTGGACTTCTGTTTCCAGGGTCTCGCTGTTCACCTGCAGACTCCCGTCAGGCCCCGGCTTCAGCCCGATCGTCCCAAGGACCCCGGGATCGGTATATTCCCCGATTGCGCCTATTATAGAATCGACGGGGATTTCTTCGGTCTCATCTGTCGGCACCGGTCTCCTGCGGCCGCTTTGGTCGGGTTCTCCCAGAATCATCTTCCTGCAGGTAAGAATGCCTTCACGGGAAAAGGATTCCGGCTGAAGCAGGGGCAGAAACTCTACCCCGTCCGCCAGAGCATTGTCGAATTCTTCCCTGTCTGCAGGCATCTCGGCCTCGGTACGCCGGTAGATAATGCGAACTTCCTCAACACCCGAAAGCTTTTTCGCCGCCCGTGCGCTGTCCACTGCGGTATTTCCACCGCCGATAACCGCGACCCGCATACCCGGTCTCAGTGCGCCTGTATCCTGATTGAATGCCCGCAGGAAGTCGAGCGCATCGTATATATTTTCGTTACCCCCGTCAAGTCGAAGCCCCTTTGTTTTCTCTGCGCCGATGCCAATAAATATGTAAGCGAATCCTTCACGTTTCAACCGTTCGATGGAAAAGGTCTCTTTCACACTGAATTTTAAATCAACACCGAGCGCCCGTATCGCCGCTATATCTCCCTCGATTGCCAAGGCAGGTATCCTGAAGTGCGGGAGAACATGCGCGATAACACCGCCCGGTGAATCCTTCTTTTCGAATACGGTGACCGAAAACCCCAGTTTGGAAAGAAAGCAGGACACGGAAAGCCCCGCGGGCCCGGCGCCGATGACAGCAACCTTCGACCTGTCGGATACAGAGCCCGATACGGAGCCGGTTGAATCCTCTTCTTCAGAATGCATGCCGATGAAACCGCTTTCGGCCGAATCATATTTCCCGTGCTCCGAAGCGATTCTTTTAACCTCCCGTATAAGAACGGGCCCCTCATAGTCGAGCCTGGTACAGTTTTCCATGCACCGGTGATCGCAGATGTACCCGGTGATTCGGGGAAGCGGGTTTTTTTCGTATATAATCTTTAACGATTCGTCGAAGTTTCCGTCTCCAGCAGACTGTATGTACTCAGGAACATCCTGGTGAATCGGGCAGGCGGTCACACAGGGAGCGATATAACAGTCAAAAAGCGGCAGGCTTTGGCCCACAGACACAACCCGGTCACCACGCCACCTTTTTTTGTAATACGGATCCTCTAGTGCATCCCTGGCAAGACTCTGAAGCTGTGTCACAGCGACCCCTTCCTCCACATAAGCGGTACACGGTTCAAGGCTTTGTGCCATTTCCGCAAGCCTGAGATAACCACCGGGCTTCAGCATGTCGGTCACAGCGGTTATCGGCCTGATGCCGGTTTCATATATGCGCCTGATATTGAGCTGGGATGCACCTCCGGAATATGATATGGGAAGTTTGCCCGAAAACGACTCGGCAAGACGCGCTGCAAGGTTTATTGTAAGCGGGAACAGGACCCTGCCTGACATGTACATCTCTTCACCGGGCAAAATCCCCCGCGTATTGACCGTGCCGAGCGTATTGGAGAGCTTAACGCCGAAACCGCGGCCCTGCCCTCGCGAAAAGGTTTGAATCCTCCCGAGCATGGCGAGCGCATCTTCGTACTGGAGGTCTTTGGTAAATGCCGATTCTTTCAGTTTTATAGCGGTAAAGCCCAGGCAATCGAGCATCTTTCTGACCTGTTCGTACCCGAGGAGCGTCGGATTCAGTTTTACGTATGTGTCGAGCCCTTTTTCACCCATCAGGTAGGTTGCGATTTTTTCGATCTCGGCCGGGGGACAGCCATGCATGGTAGAAAGGGTGACGGATCGGGCAATCCAGGGAGAAATATCGGCAAGAGCGGGCGATATGCTCCCCTTTCTCAGGCCGGAAAACAGGCTGAATCCGCCGTTTTTAACAAATACATGCAGCTCATCCATATGCTTTTTGAAAACCGGATGATCTCGTGCGTTCGATAGTTCCGTAATAAACGCATCCATCCTCTCAGTTTTGATACCGTCCAGATCATACCCGACGCTCATATTGAAGATAAAAGAGCGTTTTGCCCCCTTTCGACGAATCCCAAATGCCGCTTCCAGGAAATGGAGAAGCATCCAGGCCTTGACGTACTCATCGAAAACCTGCTCGAGAGAGAGCTCCGTCGACCATTCGGTGTTGTAGCCCTCATCACATGCGTCTATACAGGGTTTTTCGATCTCCAGGTTGTCGAGCTTCTGCACGGTTTTCAGCTCGAAAAAACGCCCGCCTGCAAGGTAGGCTGAAACGATATTCTGGGCGAGCTGGGTGTGCGGCCCTGCTGCTGGACCAACCGGGGTATCGCAGGTCTCATCGAATACCCGTATGCTTTTTCCTCCTTCATTCACAAAAAAACAGGACTCCGGAATTCCAAAAATACTCCGCTGGCTCCCATACTCCCCGGCCATCCATTTCAGCATCCCTGGAAAGGGAATCGGCCTCATGATGTCACCCATGCTGGTCCCCGTTTATTTAATACCTCTCACCGGCGTACCACGGGCATTATAAACATTATCCGGCCGCAAAGCGTCCGGATAAGAAATTACGCAGAATAGATATGCGTGCCCGTGCTGCCTCTGAGCGCAACGGCGAGGTTTTCGGGACTGGTTATAACGGCTCGTTTGCCACCGTGCTTGAAAAAATCGAGCACCGCCTGTATCTTCGGTTTCATGCTTCCCGGCGCGAAATGACCCTCCTCCAAATATCTTTTCGCCTCGTCTGCGGTCATCCTGTCGAGGGGTTTTTCATCAGGCTTCCCGTAATTTATGCTCACCTTTTCGACGGTAGTCGAAATAATGAAAAGGTCCGCATTGAGCTGTGCGGCAAGAAGGCTCGTTGCGCCGTCCTTGTCTATAACTGCATCAACCCCCTCATACTCACCCCTCTTATTCCTGAAAACCGGAATGCCTCCGCCGCCGACCCCGATAACACAAAAGCCCTGCTTTATCAGGTGCTCGATCGCCTTCAATTCAATGATTTTTTTCGGCGCCGGTGATGGAACAACACGGCGGTACCCCCTGCCTGCATCGAACACCATGTGCCATGCAGGATGCTTTTTCTGCACCTCTTCGATCTGAGCTTCCGAGTAGAATGAGCCGATTGGCTTGCTCGGATTGGAGAAAGCGGGGTCGCTTTTATCCACTTCAACACGCGTAACAACAGTCACCGCTTCACGATCGATCTTCCTCTTTTCAAGCTCGTTTCGAAGCGCCTGCTGGATCTGATAACCGATCGCTCCCTGCGTGTCCGCGACACAGCTTACAAGCGGCACGATATGCATGCCGCTTAGTTCAAAGGCAAGCTCAGCCCTCCTGAGGATAAAGCCGACCTGCGGACCGTTGCCGTGCGTCAGCACGACATCGTAGCCCTCCTCTATGATGTCGACAATATGCTCCGAAGTTTCACATATTGCCCTGTACTGATCGTCAACTGTTGTGTAATCCCTGTCTTTGATCAAAGAGTTGCCGCCAATTGCAACAATTGCCAGCTCTCCCATTTATTTTCCCCCCATTGTCAGGGTCATGACCGCTTTCGCGGTATGCAGGCGGTTCTCTGCCTCATCGTAGACAATCGATCTGGGCCCGTCGATGACGGAATTCTCAACCTCGTTTTCGCGGTCTGCTGGAAGCGCATGCATGTACAGCACATTCCTGTCCGCCAGAGTCATCATTCTCTCAGTGCACTTCCACCCCCTGTTTCTTTCAAGAAGCTCATTCGGGTCGACATTGCTCTTTCCCGCCCAGCTTCCCCAGTTTTTAGGAATCACTATATTGGCGCCGGTGTAGGCCTCTTCCATGTCATTTGTAATACGTATACTCCCGCCGTGCCGATCGGCATTCTCTTTCGCCTGGTTCACCGCCCAGTCCGGCAGCTCATAGCCTTGCGGGTAGGCGAATGTCACATCCATGCCGTACCGGGGAAAGAGAAGCACCTGCGTAAGCGGAACCGATATCGGCTTCTTATGGCTCTTCGCATATGCCCAGATGACGGATACCTTGCACCTCTTTAGATCACCGACCTTTTCTCGTATCGTCAACAGGTCGGCAATTCCCTGCATCGGGTGGTACAGGTCGCACTGCAAATTCATGACCGGTGCGCTCGACCACTTCGCCATGTCCCTGAGGTATTTATTGCCTATGCCCCAGCTGCAGTTCCTGCACGCGATACCATGGCCGTAGCGGGAAAGTATAACCGCTGTGTCCTTGGCAACCTCTCCGTGCGCAATCTGCATGGTGCTCGTATCAAGAAAGTTGCCGTGGCCTCCCAGCTGGGCGATGCCCGCCTCCATCGAGTTTCTTGTCCTGGTCGACTGTTCGAAGAACATCAGGAAAATCGTTTTATACAGAAGATAGGGGGTCGGCACATCCATGGCAAAATCAAGTTTCAGGTCACCCGACACCTCAAGCAGGGTATCGATCTCCTCCCTGGTCCACTCCTGCAGGGTGATGAAATGTTTTCCCCTGAAAATGCTCTGCATGTCTTTTCCTTCCCGGGCTCAAATGCCCACTTCTCTGTTGAACACCTCTATTTCTCTGTCTATCTCCGGCGTGAGACTCCGAACATTTATCCAGTACTCACGGTCATACCACTGGCGGTTCAGTTCCTCCACCGATCTTCCCTGCTGCTCGATCCAGGTGAAGTACTTCAGATTGTGTATCCGCAGCCTGTCGTAGTGGGACAGTTCCATCATGCTGTCGATTCTCTGCCGCATCAGCGCCCCGTAGTAGATAGCGGCTGCGTTTTCACGGCTGAACTTCCCGTACGCTTCATGCATCTCCCGCTTTC
>CAZGJW010000082.1:0-12445 GCA_964525675.1 uncultured Spirochaetota bacterium | reverse complement strand
TAACTGCATCTTTCAGCACGACGGTAACCCCGAACTGTGCCGAAAACCGGGCTGCCACTGCCCTCTTGTTCTCCTTGACATCGTTTTTTTTCATTCCGGCGAGCCGCGCCATTTCACCTATATGAGGTGTAATAACGACACTGGCTTTTTTTTCTTTCAGGATATCAGGATTTTCTGCGATTGTATTCAGACCATCAGCATCGATAAGCAACTTTTTTTCAAGCTGTAACAGTTTTCGGATAGTAGAGAGTGTCCCGCCTGAAGCACCCATGCCTGGTCCTACAACAAGCGCATTCTGGCGTTTGAAAATACTTTCAACCTCGGCATTTTCCCACAGCGAATCAATGGAGCCCGGCAGCGTACCGAGAATAATCTCATCCGGTTTTGGGACTCTATTCTCATTTGAGAAAAAGATAGTCACCAGACCACAGCCGCTTCTCGACGCAGCACGCGCGGCAAGTAGGGAGGCTCCCTCAAAACCATTCCTGCCACCGAGAACACCAAGATGGCCGTAGGTACCCTTATGAGAATTTTTTTCTCTTTTTGGAACGAGTGTCGTTACTAAATCTTTATCAATAAAAACCACCGGCGAATCCGCGTCTCCATGCAGGGAAGCCCTATACAGGGCAGGCGGAAAACCGATATCAAGTACACCTATCTTCCCACACAGGGCCTTTCCGGGGTACTCGACAATACCGTACTTCAGCATCCCCATGGTATATGTTGCATGTGCCTGCACCGCGTGAAGATTCTGCTTTACAGCATTCTGCTTTACAACATTCGCATCCACACCGGATGGAAGATCGACTGAAATAACCGGTACACCGCAGTTTCTCATATACTCAATAATCTCAGCAGCGACTCCTCTTGGCAACCCGTGGAAACCAAGGCCTAAAAGTGCGTCTATAATGAAACTGCATCCATTCATATATGGTCTTTCTCTGTAAAAAAACTCCGGGGTCGCGATACTCCTCACCTCAACAGAAAAATAACCGAGCCTTTTAAAATTTATGCGCGCATCACCCTTCAATCTCTCTTCAGAAACAGACAATAACACAACAATATTGTTGAATCCCCTTCTCTTAAGATGACGGGCAATAACAAATCCGTCGCCTCCGTTGTTGCCCCCTCCAGACACGACTGCAATCCTGTCACTTTGTTGAACAGGGAAATCACGTATAAAAGCATTGACAAACTCAATGCCCGCATTTTCCATAAGAATCTCACCTGGAATACCGTACCGCTCAATCGTCCTGCGATCGATTTCCCTCATCTCGTCTCGATCAACGATTCGCATTTTTAAACCCCTCTATCTTCTGCAGAATGAATTCACGAACACTGATCTTTTCTTTTTTTGTGTTCAGAAGTTCATCACTCCTCCATCTATAAAAGTAGGCATTTTTATCATCCAACTTTATTGCATATACCGAACCGTCAACTGCGACCTGAATATTAGTCCAGTGCCCGTCATCTTCAAAAATAAACCTGCGCTTCGCAATGGTGGTGCCATCCGGTCTGACGATTGTCACAACAGATTTATTTTTATCGATATACTTCCAGAGGAACCCATCCGACTTTCCGTCAATACCTATAAACTCGCTGGTCGTATCCGTGTTCAATCCCGTCTCCCAGGTATATGAGGAGATAATATCGTCCGAAGCAATATCAAAACGAACGAGTTTGTAAAATAGAAGATCGTTCATACTCTTTTTTACCGGCTGGTCCGGCGACTTGCCTGCATCCTTAGAAGAGGACGCGTCAAAGTTCTCGATCTCTATTTCCTCTCCCCATGCATCCTCAGCTTTCTTAAGGGATTTGGTATCATTGGCAGTTTCATACTGGGAAACCCAGTATACGACCTTCTTTTCGTTAACTTCCGGGCAGACATCCATAATAAAGGATACTCTATCAACCGGTGTATTGCTACCAAGAATTTCCTCCTTGTTTATTGTATACTGTTCGATCAGCGATCCCGTCGTATCATAGGTATAATAGGTCCAGTTTTCCCATGCTTCGTCTGCAGTTAGAACAATCAAATCACCGTTTATGTCCGTCGCAATTTTATAGATGTAATAGAAGGGGCTTGAGTCAATCCCCTTCTCTCCTATTCTGTATTGAAAATTTCCAAGCCTGTCGAACTTCACAATATACGACATAAATGATTCGGTGTAATCCGCCCCCTCCTCATTTCCATTTTCATCCAGGCTGATAATATCGATGACGGATTGCGTCTTCTCTTTTTGAATAAAGATATTCTGGACGTAGAGATTGTTTTCATTGTCGACCGCTATCTGTCCGATAGTATCGAAGTTGTAATTCTTTCGTTCTTTTGTGCGAAGGACATTGCCGGTTTCCACGTCAGCATTATCATCTCCCTTTGAAATGATGAGGATAACATCCCCCGGTGTTGTTATCTTCATAATTTTTTGATTAACACTGTCGACAATGAAGAAAAATCCATTTCTGAACAGCACCGCACCGGGACCGTGAAATTCGCCGTTTTGCCTTTTCTGCACACCGATTTGTTCTTCCGCATTTCCAATGGATATATTGAAAAGTTTTTCTTTTTTAAGCTCCGCAATCCGATTATTCCCACATCCGTAAATAATGAGAAAAACACCTGCAAGTAGAGGCAGTAAAACCTTGATAATAATTTTTCCTGACATTTCTTCTCCCTCTCACCATTCAATAATTCAATGTACCTGTGGCCAGACGAACTCCGGGTGTAGCAGCTCATAGTGCTCAATATATCTGTTTCATATCTTTATACGTAAAGTAGCAGGTTTTCTCACAAGATTAAATAATTTTCGTGGCTGATAACACAAAATAAAATCAAACAAAGTCAGCGCAACACAGCCTGATACTCGATCACTGTTTTTAAATTGCATTGATTTTTGAAAATACGCATAGTAAATTTGTTGCATGAAAAATCCAATAGTAAAGATTTTCGGCAGTAAAAATGAAAGGGAGATCAAGGGCCTTTTTCCTCTCCTTGAAAAAGTAAATTCACTTGAACCGGAAATCTCATCACTCTCCGATGACAACCTCAAGGGGAAGACCGTAGAGTTTAAAAAACGTCTTGAAAGCGGTGAAACACTTGAGGATATACTCCCTGAAGCCTTCGCGGTAGTCCGGGAGACCGCAAAAAGAACAATCAACATGCGTCACTTTGATGTTCAGATAATCGGTGGTATTGTGCTGTACGAGGGAAAAATCGCTGAAATGAAAACAGGCGAAGGTAAAACACTCGCCGCAACACTCCCCCTCTACCTTATCGCCCTTGAGGAAAAAGGCTGCCATCTCGTAACGGTAAACGACTATCTTGCAAAGCGGGACGCTCACTGGATGGGGCCTATCTACGAATTCCTCGGACTGAAGGTCGCCTCTCTATATCATGATATGCCCTTCGAAGAGAGGAAAGCGGCGTATGACGCCGATATAACCTACGGAACGAACAATGAATTCGGGTTTGATTATCTCAGGGACAACATGGCGGACAGCCTTGAAGCCATGGTGCAGCGGGGTCATCATTACGCAATTGTTGATGAAGTAGATAGTGTGCTCATTGATGAGGCGAGAACCCCGCTTATTATTTCAGGTCCAACAGATTCCGATTCCTCACTCTTCTATGAGCTTAATCCGAAAGTTAAAAACCTTGCCGTCAGGCAGAAATCCATTGTGAACAGATACCTCAAGGATGCGGAAGAGCTTCTGCGCCAGGAAAACCGTGAGGAGGCGGGGAAAAAACTTCTTCAGGCGCAGAAAGGCGATCCGAAAAACAAACGTCTACTCGAGCTGAAGGAAAACCCGGAGAGCATCCGACTCATTCAAAAAACGGAATTTTACTATAATCAGACAAAAAGTATTTCAGAAATCGAAGAAGAACTGTACTTCGTCATCGAAGAAAAGGGACATTCCGTAACGCTCACCGAAAAGGGCCGCACCGGACTTGCTCCCTCAAATCCCGAAAAACTGATTCTTCACGACTATACGGACCAGCTTGCCGAGATCGAAAAACTGGATCTTCCGAAAGAACAAATACTGGCAAAAAAAGAGGAAATCGAGAACGAATACCTGCAGGCCAGTGAAAAACTGCATATCATCGATCAGCTTCTCAAAGCCTACTCCCTGTACGAACATGATGTCGAGTATGTCGTTCAGGACGGCAAGGTTATCATTGTCGATGAATTCACCGGCAGGCTGATGCCCGGAAGACGCTTCGGCGAAGGCCTGCACCAGGCAATCGAGGCAAAAGAGGGCGTGACCGTTGAAAGGGATACACAGACCCTTGCAACCATCACCATACAAAATTACTTTCGTCTGTATGAAAAGCTCGCCGGCATGACAGGTACCGCGGCAACCGAAGCCGAGGAGTTTTCTAAAATATACAATCTCGAGGTGATTGTCGTACCGACAAATGAACCGGTTATCCGCATTGACCATCCGGATAGAATCTACCGTACAGCAAAGGAAAAGTGGCGGGCAATCGCGGATGAAATCGAAGCGCTCAATTCAAAAGGCCAGCCGGCGCTGGTCGGCACAATATCAGTTGAAAAATCTGAGCTGCTCTCAAAGGTTCTCAAAAAGCGCCGAATTCCTCATGAAGTCTTGAATGCGAAGTATCATGAAAAAGAAGCTCAGATCATTGAAAAGGCTGGTGAGCAAAAAGCCGTTACCATTGCAACAAACATGGCGGGACGGGGCACCGATATAAAACTCGGTCAAGGAGTCACGGAGCTCGGCGGTCTCCACATTCTTGGAACAGAACGTCACGAAGCACGACGTATAGACAACCAGCTCCGGGGCAGGAGCGGCAGACAGGGAGATCCCGGTTCATCCCGGTTCTACATGTCGCTTGAAGATGACCTGATGCGGCTTTTCGGATCGGACAAGATCTCCAACGTCATGCTGAAAATGGGCATGGAGGAAAACCAGAATATCGACTCCCCCCTTGTGACTAAAGCAATCAGCAGTGCGCAGAAAAAGGTCGAAAACAGAAACTTCGAAATCAGAAAGCATCTTCTGGAATACGATAATGTAATGAACGACCAGAGGAATTATATTTATACGAAGAGAGCTGAATTCCTGGAAAACCTGAATATCAACGAGAAAATCGATGAAATAATTGAAGATGTTATCGACGCACAACTTGAAGAGTGGGAACCACCGAAATCCGGCATTACCGCGCAGGATATCGAACCTGCTGTACCATGGCTCTCAGACCTTTTAAAAAAGGAAATAGCCATCGATTTTAACGGGGATGAGGAAATAAGCCTCGATGAACTCAGGGAACGAATGCTGCGTCCCGCCTTCGAGGCCCACCGGGAAAAAACAACTGAACTCGGCGAGGATATGGCACCGCGTGTCGAGCAGTTTCTTGCACTTCAGGCAATCGACAAACGGTGGAAGGAACATCTGTATGAAATGGATGGCCTCCGGGAAGGCATCGGGTACCAGGCGTATGCGCAGAAGGACCCCCTTATTGAATACAAGTTTCAGGCATTCAATCTCTTTCAGGAGCTAATCGTCAATATCAACGCTGATATTATCAAAAACCTGTTCAGAGTTCACCTCGCGCCGTCCGTTCAGCGACCGTCTATATGGCGAATTAAAAATACACAGCACGAGGAGTATGGCCAGTACGGTCACTTCGGCGGCCGTCAGCAGTACGAATCGGCTGAACAGTACGCCGGAGGTGGTGCACAAACATCTCATCAAAACCGGGAACGCGTTCAAGTTGTTGTCGGTCAGAAAGTCGGAAGAAACGACCCCTGCCCCTGCGGGAGTGGTAAAAAGTACAAGTACTGCTGCGGCCGGTAACCCCGTCCAAACGTCGACATCTATCCATCGTGCACGGTGTCCGTATACACACCACGGGCCTTATTCATTTCAAGTACAGAAGTTCCGGTAATAAATGTTAGATACGAGGGGATGAGCGGCAGAACACAGGGTGAAATAAAGGAGATAAATCCTGCAAGGAGCGCAACGAAGAATGACAGGTTCCCCGCTTCTATCAGTGTGATGTCCGGCACAAACGTAAGGTACTGGGAGAATTTCTGAAACTGCCCGATAATGAGCGCCAACCCGATACCAAGGAGAAGAAGGCCGCTGACCAGCTTGATAAGTTTGAAATGTTTTTTCAAAAACGATGAAAAGTTAAGAAAATATCCGAAGGCAATAACGGAAAAAAGAAAAGGCACGCCAAGACCGATTGAATAAACAGCCAGAAGCCCGATGCCCTTGAACGCGGTCTTGCCTGTTGCAGCAAGAATGAGAATGCTTGAAAGAATCGGACCAATACAGGGTGTCCATGCAGCGGCGAAGGTGATCCCGATGATAAAAGCTCCGAAAATCCCATGCGGTTTTTTCTTTACATGCGCCTTCCGTTCATAGTTCAGAAAAGGTATCGTAAAAAGGCCCATCACCTGCACGGAAAGCACAATGATCACCACACCGCCAACCGTCGTTATGAGTCTCGAATAACGACTTATAACACCGGATAGAGAGCCCGCTCCTGCCCCGAGGAGAACGAAAATCAGTGTAAACCCTAAGATAAAAAAAAGAGTATTGATAATACCTTTCGACACAATTGAAGCATTTTTCACAGCAGCAGCGCTCCTTATACTATTCAATGATCTAAAATATAGGCAAATGAACTTTGAATCGTCAAAGGTTTAAATCCGGCATTCTCATTGACAAGGACGCTAAATCAACCTATTATGAGAATATGCTGCAGTTGCAACGATCAATAATCCCCATCGATATCTTAGAAGAGATCATCACCCTCGGAGAAGGATACAAGGCGGAGTTTGAAACGACTCTCGGCGAGGGTGGTATCACTGCAAAAACACTCTGTGCATTTTCGAATTCGAAAGGCGGGAACCTGTTTATCGGTATACACGACTCTGGCGAGCCTGTAGGTGTGCGTGATAAATACCTGGAACTTACAAAGATAGACAAAGCACTCGCTCTGCTTATCCCAAAACCGGATATACTCCTCCAGTCGGTCATCTTCAATAATTTTGAAATTATTATTCTTGAAGTACGGGAGGGAAAAAACAAGCCCTATTTTGTAAATATCAGTGGAAAGCTTCAAGCCTTCATCCGTACTGGGGCCGAAAATATTCCCGCAACGAAAAAAGAGATAAAGGCATTCATGAACAACATCAGGATTCTTTCATCTGCGTACAGGAACCTGAATTGTGACGAAAAGATACTCTTTGATCTGTTTGAGCAGGAAAGACGACTCGCCCTATCTGAGATACGAGAAAAGCTGAATTATTCTGAACGGCAAATGAAAAAGGCACTCACCAATCTATATAAACTCGGCCTGGTAGTGCCGTCTTTAAGCGATAAAGAGGTATACTACCGAACCGACCATGCATAAAACCCACCCTCAATCAGGCTTGTAACGAAGTATCTGTCCAAATAATTTGATTTGAAAACAGAACTATTTTAGAGTATTCTTCTATATAGGAATAGCATACGACTGAAATTTATCGTATGCGAAGGATTTCTAATGAAAAGAAGAGAAAACACCCGTATTCGGCGTGTTTCGGAATCGAATCCAAAGATCAGCATCGTTATCCCGACCTATAACAGGGCGTACTGCCTGAAACGTGCTGTTTATTCAGTTTTAGCGCAGAACTATGACTGCATTGAGATTATCGTCGTTGATGACGGGTCCACTGATGATACGCCTGAGGTTATACACTCTATACAGAAAGAAACTGCCGATCATATGAATCTCCGTTACATACGCAGAGCACATGCTGGTGTAAGCGCAGCACGCAACACAGGGATACAGTCTGCCGGCGGAGAATGGATCGCCTTCCTCGATTCTGATGATTACTGGCTTGAGGATAAGCTCAGAAAACAGGTAGAATACCTGTCGGAAAATAGTATATACAGGGTATGCCATACGGATGAAATATGGATAAAAAACGGTATACGAATCAATCAGGGAAAGAAACACAGGAAATATGAGGGATGGTTCTTCAGCCCGTCACTGCACCTCTGCCTGATCAGCCCCTCCTCCGTGCTTATTCATAAAGACGTTTTTTCTGAGGTCGGCATTTTTGACGAAGAGTTCCCCTTTGTCGAGGATTTTGAATTGTGGCTGAGAATCACAGCGCGGTTCCCTATTGGCTTTGTTAATGAGAAACTTGTGGTTAAAACAGGCGGACACCTCGATCAGCTATCAAGAAAGATCGACGGTATAGAAAAATACAGAATGAATGCGCTAAAAAAACTGATTCTGAACAGCTTTTTCGATGAAAAGCATATTGCAGAAGCTGCAACTGTATATTCCCGTAAAGCCGAAATTTATATCAAAGGGTGTGAACGCCGTGGGAAATGTGAAGAAATTATCAAGATCCAGCACGACATGCTGAAAATCGCATCGCTGGCCGGTATGGATTTTATTGAAGAAACTATCGAGGCATAAATCAATGGTCAGGATACTGATAATCGATGACGAAAAAGCGGTCAGGGATGTATTGAAGATTGCATTAACGGAGCAGGGGTATGAAATTATAGAAGCCAACAACGGGAAAAAGGGTATTGAACTCTTCAAGCAAGACAACCCCGAAATCGTACTGACCGATGTAATGATGCCGGAGATGACCGGGCTGGAGTTCACACGGTTTATCAAGGAAATGAATAGCGATACCGATGTTATCATCATGACCGGTTACGGAACGGAGGAAGTAGTTATTGAAGCCCTCCATGCAGGTGCATCGAACTACATAAAAAAACCGATTTCTTTCGAGGACCTGTTCGCGATCATCGACAGGATACTAACAAAAAGAAAACACAGAAAACGCGTTGAACCGGCAAAGGACGCAGTCGTCTTCGAAAAAAAAGACCTTGTTATCGGCAATGATCTTTCAACCGTTTGGGGGGCAGTCAACCAGCTTTTATTCAACATGCATTCCGGAATCGATAAAAACTTAGTTGAGGGTATGAGAATCGGGTTATATGAGATTATTATTAATGCAATCGAACATGGGAACCTCGCCATATCCTATGAAGAAAAATCACATGCTCTTAAAAATAACAGCTATGTGCAGCTTCTTGAGGACAGAAAAAATAGAGCTGATCAGGAGGGGAAAAAGATCCTCATCAGTTCGACCTACGATCGTGAACAGATCATAATTAAGATAAAAGATAACGGTGCGGGATTCAATTACAGGGAACTTCCTGAAACCAAATCTCCTGAAACAATGCTTGCCACCCATGGGAGAGGTATATTTCTTACCTCTCTCTACTTCGATTCGCTGGATTTTATAGAACCGGGCAATACGGTCCGTCTCATAAAAAAGCTGGGATAGCTATTCAGTGTACGCCTAGTTTTTCTCTCCCCGATATTTGTATCCCATTCGCAGTAAGCACATCGATCGCCCTGTCGGGGTCTTCAAATCTGAAAATGAGAAGCGCTTTATTCTCCGGTTGTTCAAAGAAAGCATACATATACTCGACATTGATCCCCTTATTCGTAAGAATATCGAGCACGGTAGCCAGTCCTCCCGGTTTGTCGGGCACCTCCACAGCTACAACAGCGGTTTCCTTCACGATAATACCCCTGCCCCGAAGCGCTTTGAGGGCTTTTTCAATATCATCGACAATCATGCGAAGAATACCGAAATCAGAAGTATCTGCGAGCGATAGCGCCCGAATATTGATATTGTTTGTTCCAAGTATTCGGGTAATTTCTCCCACCCTTCCAACCTTATTTTCGAGAAACACTGAAATTTGTCTGATCTTCATTTTACACACCTTTTCACTGTTTTTTTTTGACAGCCCCGCATTGACGGATATGGGACAAGCCAGTACTACAGCTTTCTTTTATCTATAACCCGTTTCGCCTTTCCCTCCGACCGCGTAATGGACTTCGGTTCAACAAGTTTGACGGCGACCTTTATGCCGAGAACACTCTCGATCTCTTTTCTGATCGTTTCCTCTACCCGTTCAAGCTCCTTAATTTCGTCAGAAATCATCTTTTCATTCATTTCCACGAAAACACCCAGTTCATCAAGAGTTCCAGCGCGGTCAACGACGATCTGGTAATGAGGCTCTGTCCCCTCTCCCCTGACCAGCACCTCCTCGATCTGGGAAGGAAATACGTTGACCCCCCGAATAATGAGCATATCATCCGTCCTTCCCATAAGCCTCCGCACCCTTGCCGAGGTACGGCCGCATTCACATTCTCCGGGAATTATTGCGGTTATATCTCGGGTGCGGTATCGAATAAGCGGCGTCGCTTCCTTTGTCAATGTCGTAAGAACGAGCTCGCCCACCTCTCCGGGCGGCAGTACCTCGCCGGATTCAGGGTTGATGATCTCGGGGTAGAAATGATCGTCACAGATATGTATGCCGTTTTTGTACCTGCACTCGTTGCCAACGCCGGGTCCGATAATTTCCGTAAGTCCGTAAATATCCAGAGCCAGCAGGTTGAGCCTTTTTTCTATTTCAGTCCGCATGTTGTTCGACCACGGCTCTGCGCCGAAATTTCCCGCTTTAAGATGCACGGATTTGAAGTCAACGCCCATTTCTTCCGCCACTTCCGCAAGGTACAGACAGTAGCTTGGCGTGCAGGTAAGGATTGTGCTTTTAAAATCCTGAATGAGCATTATCTGCCGCTTTGTGTTTCCGCCGGATACGGGAATGACCGCTGCCCCGATTTTTCGTGCACCGTAATGCACACCAAGACCGCCTGTAAACAGTCCATATCCATATGCATTCTGAACAACATCCTCTGCGGTTGTGCCGCTCATAGAAAGACAGCGGGCCATCACCTCGCTCCATATCTCGATATCGCCCGTGGTATACCCGCCTATTACCGGCTTCCCGGTTGTCCCTGAAGAGGTGTGGGTTTCTACAATATCGCTCATTGGAACGGCAAACATGCCGAAGGGATAGTTCTGCCGCAGGTCGTCCTTTGTGGTAAATGGAAGCTTCGACATATCGTCTACTGATTCGACATCCGAAGGTTTGAGCCCAAGGTTGTCCAGCTTTTCCCGATAAAAGGGTATTCTATCATATGCCCGCCGTACAAGAGATTTCAGACTCTCGTTTTGAATGTTCCTCTTATTACTGTCGGTTAATGCCTCAAGTTCTTTGTTCCATATCATGAGATCCCTCTGTTAAACATGCTGAATTTTCACACCGATTATCTACATCGATACCGGCCATGTAGTGTCACGATACTATATAAAATCCGTATATAAATTGCAAGGGAAAAGTAGATGGCATGCAATACAAAACTAACTCATCCTGGATCGGAGAATCTCGTTTACGAGCCCGGGATTGGCTTTTCCTCCCGTCTTTTTCATTACCTGCCCAATCAAAAAACCGAACGCATTTTTCTTGCCTGAGCGGTAATCGGAAACAGCAGCCTCGTGCATCTTCAATACCTCATCTATCACTACTTCGATCTCATCCCGGTTACTCATCTGTTTCAGGCTTTTTTCACCCACCACCTGATTCGCGCGTTTCCCCGATGAAACCATTTCATCGAATACATCCTTCGCCATTTTTCCGGATATTACACCGCTATCCGCCAGTTCGAGAAGCTCTCTGAGCATCGGCGCGGTCACCTGGAACTCATCGACGTCAATTTTTTTGTCGTTCAGCACCCTCATTATTTCCCCGAGAATCCAGTTTGCCACTTTCTTCGGGTTTTCATACCCATCGACGGCATCCTCAAAGTACCGGGAAATCTGCAGAGAAGAACACAGATTAGCAGCATCGTATTCGGTAAGGCCGTACTCTTTGACAAACCTGTTTCTCCGCGCTTCCGGAAGCTCAGCCAACCCGTTTCGAATCTCATCAATGAACGCTTCTTCGACAACCACAGGCACCAGGTCCGGGTCCGGAAAGTATCTATAATCATGGGCCTCTTCCTTTGTTCGCATCTGCACGGTTGCATTTTTGTTCTGGTCAAAAAATCTGGTCTGCTGCGTAAGAACTGCACCCGAACGAAGAAGCCTGGTCTGTCTCTTGATTTCATAATCAAGTGCCCGGCGTATGTTTGCAAAGGAGTTCATATTCTTTATTTCCTGTTTCACGCCGAACCCGTCTTCACCCTGCGCCCTCATTGAAATATTTACATCGACCCGCAGCTCTCCTTTTTCCATATTGCATCCCGAAACGCCCGTAAACTGCATTATTTCCTTGACTGCAGTAAGAAATCGGTACGCTTCTTCTGATGTCCTGATATCGGGATCGGTAACAATCTCTAAAAGCGGAACGCCGCACCTGTTGAAATCGATATAACTCGGTCCCCGGGGGTTTTCATCGTGAACGAGCTTGCCGGCGTCCTCTTCAAGGTGGGCCCTTGTGATGCCGATTCGCTTTTCAGCGTCTGTTTCATCTTTGATAACGACAGACCCCCCGGTATTCAAAGGAGATTCGTACTGGGAGATCTGATACGCTTTCGGCAGAT
>CAZGJW010000081.1:0-12566 GCA_964525675.1 uncultured Spirochaetota bacterium | reverse complement strand
AAGATGGTAAGCCCGGATATCAGGGGGTTCATCGTTACAACACGCTTCAAACCCGCAGAAACAGTTCGGTTCATGTATGAAACAGTGGAACAGTACCCTGAACTGAAGATATACAAAAACGACGAGGATATACCTGAACAGCTCTATAAATACGACCCGGACCGCTGCTGCAACATTCTCAAAGTTCTGCCTACCCGCCGGGCAATTGAAGAAATGGACGTAACCTGCTGGGTAACAGGTCTTCGTTGCACCGAGGGGAGAACCAGGATCGACTACAGGGAAGTGGAAGAACGCGATGAAGGCTTGATAAAACTCAACCCTATCCTCATATGGAAGGAGCGGGAAGTCTGGCAGTTTCTTGCGCTCAACAACGTGAAGGTCAACCCGCTCTACGCTGCGGGGTACCGGTCACTCGGTTGCGCACCGTGCACCAATATTTCGACCGATGAAAACGAGCGGGCCGGCAGATGGATCGGCACAAGCAAATGCGGCGGCGAGTGCGGTATCCACACAAGGCCCCTCAAGGGCGAGTTCGCAAACGTGCTGTAGGATACTGGGGAAAGGGTGAGCACTCTTTCCCCATGCGGTATAGAACAGAATAATGGGTAATCAGATTATAAATATCACTTTGCCGAATGGTTGACCCAGCAGGATCACGCCGATGAGCGCAAATAGATCAATTTTGCCGATCAAGCTGTAATACACAATATGGTGCCCTTTACTTCTTTTCTCCTTTTAATTCATCTTTTATTTGCTCGAATATCTCCTGCTTGCCTTCCACTAACGACCATCTCCTGACTTCCTCAATATCAATCTTATTCCTTCTTGCGACAATTATTGCCTGGGCTAACCCTTGCCTGTCGCCCCAGTGGTAATATGCTGCGAGTCTGTCTTTTACACAATCTACAGGTGAAATAACTTTAAGGATCCCTGTTGAGAATGGTATTTCATCTATCTGCTTAACCGATTCTTCACCAACCGTGAGAGGGCCGGGAGGGAATTCTACCACGTACTCTGTATCTGGATGTATAAAATATCGTGCCTTCTCGGTAAACCCCAGCTCTTCCATAGACTTTCGTATTGCGCTTCTCTTCTTGGAAAAACAATTCACCATGTCCAGATCTCGCGAGACATACTCGCCGACACTATGAATTCCGACTGCTGCGCCTCCTGACAGCACTACATCAATCCCATTTTCCCTCAAATGAGTCTGGATGAAAGCCCCGAGTTCGCCTTGCGACATTTCCGAAATCTTTTTCACTATGGCTTACCTCTTCGCCTTGGCCGTCGTCTGTTCGCGAGGAGTCTCTCCTGCAATTCTTCCGGATAGAAAAATAGTGCCTTCTCGAGCAGTCCCTTCAGTTCCTTGAGAAAAGGGTATCTCGGGTTGAATTCGTATAATCGTGTACGACCGGCAGTGTGACTTACCAACACACCCCCCAATTCGAGCTTATCAAGTTGTTTCTGGATTGCATAAAGATCCGTGGCAAAGAATCTAGCTATCTCCGTGGCATAGCCCTTATCCCGTGCAAGGATAAAGATCAAAGCTCGCTCATTACTTACAGATCCCAATATAGGTTCAAGCATCCTTCAAACCAATTTTATTGGTTATTTAACCAATATTTTTGGTTATATTACATAAAATTCCTTTGATATGCAAGCAATAAATTTTGGGTACAGTTCGATACACTTATTCAAGTTACCGTTGCTCAGCAAGAATACTATTACTGTTTTTTGAAGGAGATGTACATTCTGTCGCTAATGTCTACCAGAAATTTATTTACCTATTCCATATATTTCTGTTTTGGGGGTAGCGGCGTGCTCTTCTCAATTTTTGAGACACTCTGAGGTAGGGATCTAGACGGAATTATTTATACGTGTTGTATTTGATTTCAGTATAAGTTTTTACACCAAAGTGCTGTTACACGTAGTGATCGAGCACCATATGCACGGCAGTGCAGAACAGAATAACGGGGAACCCAATTATAAATATCACTTTGCTAAACGGCTGGCCCAGCAGCACCACACCCGCGAGCACACCGATAAGCGCAAACAGATCGATTTTGCCGAGTAGTTTTTTGAATACTGTTTTATTCATAATTCCGGCCCTTCTTTTCAATCATAATTCTTACCCTCACAGCACCCTGGCTCCGTTTTTCCTGTCAAAAAGAAGCATGTCCTCTTTTGCAAAATGAACATCGATCGTACTTCCATCTTCCAGGCGAACTGCCTGGTTCGTCACCAGTCTAACAGTCAGGCCCATGAAATCAAGGTTGATAACCTTGTTATATCCTTGATATTCGGTATGAAGTACTTTCCCTGAAATATTAATCAGGTCTTTCTTCTTCCCAATAAAAATACTCCGCGGCTTCAATCCTATTTGAAATTCCTTTGCTTTCATGTTTTTCTCAATCGATGAGACTTCCGCCTCCGTCAATTCCACAAGCGTCGTTTTCCCGTTGATATTCAGTTTTCTCCCGACAAGCGTGCAGTCAAGAACATTTATCGCCGGATAATTGATAAGCGAGGCAACGACGATACTGTTGGGATTTCCAATTAAATCATCCGGCATACCTACCTGATGCAGCTTCCCTTTATAAAGAATGCCGATCCGGTCTGCTATCGAAACCGCGCTGTCATGATCATGTGTCACGTAAAAAATTGTCGATTTATACTTTTTATGAAGTTCCTTGAATTCAACCCGCAGCTCTTCACGTAGTTTCAAATCAAGGTTGCTGAGTGGCTCATCAAAAAGGTTGAGACGCGCCTCGCGCACGAGCGCCCGAGCGAGAGCAACACGCTGTGTTTCCCCGCCACTGAGCGTGCTGGTCGGTCTGTCAAGTAGGCTTTCAATATGAAGGTCCCTGCTGAAGGACTGCACCCTTTTATCAATCTCATCAGTATCAATCTGCAGGAGCCTGGAGCGAAGAGCGAAGGCAATATTATCATAAACGTTGTAAATGGGAAAGAGGTTATAGCTTTCGAATACGAAAGAGATATTTCTAAACGCCGGCGGTACTTCTGATACATCGTTATTGTCGATGAAAATATTTCCCTCCTCCGGTTGGATCAAGCCGGCCGTGATCTTGAGTGTTGTCGTTTTTCCTGCTCCCGTAGGGCCGAGAAGGACAAAGATTTCTCCCTCGTTGATCTCGAGCGACAAATCTTGTACTGCATTGACATCACCGAAAGATTTGAAAATATTTTGAAGCTTCAGCATAACTCTCTACCTTAATTTATAGAATATGACCGCTTTCAGGATTGTAAAAACAAATCTTTTCATCATTACATGATACAAACCCTTCAAATCCGCCCGATACTACTTCACTGGTTAAAAAGCACTTGCACAATATATCACCAATATAAAAGTTCCCGAAATTTATTTCATGGATACGCTCGGTATTTATCACCCTGACTTTGTAATGGTTGGCGGATTCATCGACATTCTCGTTAAAGAAAAGGTACTCCGGCCTTATACCGACTATAAACTTTTCAATCTGCAGTTCTTTCAATTTCTTCTGCTGAGATTCTGAAAAATGAATCACTTCACCGGTTTTTACGCCGAAGGTCCCGTCTTTTTTCCCTATACATTCAAAGAAATTCATGCCCGGACTGCCGATGAAATAGCCGGTAAAAAGGTTATGAGGTGTTTCATACAGCCTGGCCGGTTCACCGAACTCTATTATCTTTCCGTCTTTCATGACCACGATTCTATCTGCGAGTGTCATCGCCTCCCTTTGATCATGGGTGACATACACTGTAGTTACGTTTAATGCACGCTGTATCCGCAGGAATTCTATCCTCATCTGTTCCCTGAACTTCTCATCGAGCGCGCTCAGCGGCTCATCGAGGAGCAGCACTTCCGGTGTTCTCACGATAGCCCTGGCAAGCGCCACCTTCTGTTTATCTCCGTCCGGCAGCTCCGAGATCTTCCTCTCCAGTATCGATTCGATTCTTAAAAGCTCGGATACCCACTTGATCTTTTTCTTAATATCGGGGGCAGGCATCTTTTCCGCTTTTAGTGGAAAGCTTATATTCCTGTATACATTCAGGTGGGGATAGAGGGCGTAGAACTGAAATACCATTGCAATGTTTCTATCTGCAGGCTCATAGTCGTTTATCATTCTGTCATCAAAGTAGATTTTTCCGTCCGTTGCCGATTCAAGACCGGCAATACAGCGCAGTGTCGTTGTCTTTCCGCATCCCGAAGGGCCGAGAAAGACGATGAACTCATTGTCCTGTATATCAAGACTCACATCATCAACTGCCTTTACCCTTCCGTAATATTTCTTGAGATTCTCCAACCTGATCCGAGCCATAACCTGAATCCCCGTATTTTTATGGTTTTAGCCATTTAAGTAACGGCATAATACCGGTATTTTTTAAAGATCACAGTCCTTTATTTATTCCTCTCCGACAGATAGTTCAGAAGTTTAATGAGTATTGAGCTCAAACCGATGATGATTATCAATAAAATAAACGCCCAGGCCGAACCTTCACCGGTGTAGAAGTATTGAAACGCCGTTTTATACAGCGTGAAAGAAATGGTCTGCGTGGCATCACCGGGTCCACCGCCTGTCAGTGTGTATACGAGGTCAAACTGCTTCATCGAGTCCATGAGCCGGAAGATAAGGGCAAGAATCAGTATCGGAGCTGAGAGCGGGAGTGTGATGTTCATGAATTTGAACCAGCCGCTTGCCCTGTCGATACTGGCGGCCTCATACAGGTACTTCGGTACCGAGGAAAACGCCGCCGAAGAGAGCAGGATCATAAAAGGTGTCCACATCCAGGTATCTGCAATGATAGTGGCCCACAGGCTGTTCTTCTCGGTGCCCAGCCATTCAACCTGATTAAATCCGAGGATGTTGTGCACAAAGTAATTGATTACTCCCCATTCCGTGTTGAACATATACTTCCAGAAAAGGCCGACAACAATGGGGCAGAGCATCATGGGCATAAGAACAATGGTGAATATCGCCTCCCGTCCGCTGAATTCCCGCTGCAGGAAATAGGCGATAAACACGCCGAGCAGAAACTGAATACTGACCGCCAGTACGACGTACTTAAACGTAAAGATAAACCGCTCCCACGTATAGGTATCGGTCAAGATACTCGTATAGTTTTTGAATCCAACCGCCCTGGTGTTGACCGGCCGCAGAAATGAAAAATTAAAAAAACTGTAGTAAATGAGCATAATGAACGGATATGCAATGAGAAAGAAAAGTATGATGAGTGTCGGCCAGAGGAACAGGAATTTTATCATCTTCTCTTTCCGGGCGTATTTGTTGTAATCAGCAGTTAACATCTTTTAGGCCTCACAATAAGGATTACTTTCTGCCAAGCACACCAAAAGTCATTCCCATGAGTATATATTTCCTGATAAGGATAAATAAAACCAGTATCGGAATGATGAGGATGTATCCTGATGCGGCGACAATACCCCACTCAAAACCAGAAGTGCCCATAAAAGCAACGATACGCGGTGGTAATGTCATAGCGTACCGTGTTGCAATAATCGATGCGAAGGTAAACTCATTCCAGGCAAAGATGAAGCAAAAGCCCGCGGTCGCCGCGATACCTCCCTTGACCATCGGCACGAGTATTTTGATAAACGCCTGAAAACGGGTGTAGCCATTAACGAATGCAGCTTCTTCCACCTCCGTCGGTATCCCATCGAAAAACCCCTTCATGATCCATGTGGCAAGACCCAGACCGATCAGAGTGTACAGCAGTATCATGCCAAACCGTGTGTCCGCGAGCCGAAACCGCGCGAATACAATATAGAGTGGCACAATGATGGCAACAGGCGGAAGCATACGTGTTGACAACACAAAGAACATAAAATCCTTTTTTCCGGTATACTCCATACGGGAGTTGATATACCCGGCCATTGTACCGAACACAACGGCAAGAGTTGTCCCGATGCCGGCTTCAATCACACTGTTCGTCAGCCAGAAAAGAAATCGGGTCTGCTGCTCCTCTCCCGTTTCCAGTGTGGTATAGATAAAAAGCCTTTTATAATGATTAAACGTTGGTTTGAAAAAAAACTTCGGCGGTATGGTAAAAAGATCTATTCTCGTTTTAATCGAAGCTAAAAACAGCCAGTAGAGAGGGAATAACGTATAGATTAATATTACTGCCAGAATAATTATAAAAACAATCCGCTTTGCGATACTTTTTCTACCTGTCATGGTGCAGTCCTTGCATATTATCCGGTAATCGCTAAATAGGACTTTCCCGCCGAGGTTTACACTGCACCCGGCGGGAAAGGTTCTTATACACTGCTGTCAGTCGACATGAATCGGAATAATCTTCGGTTTGCCGCATGGATTCGGACAAACCGTATCAGGTACGTCGACATGCGGGGTTCGCTTGATTTTATACCCGGCCTTTTCGAGTACCTTTTCCTGGCGATCCGCGCAGTCCGCCATCGCCTTTTCCGGTGATTTCTTCCCCGTTATCGCATTGTGGGTCTCCTCCTGCAGGATATCGAGGAGGATTGCGTACTCGGGCAGATGCCAGTAGTCGTTGGTGTACTTGAAAGCCACCCTGAACAGCCTGTTGTAGTCGTTCGCGTTCAACCATGCAGGATCATCGAGTACATCCTGACGTCCGGTCTGGCAGACAGCTCCATATCTCTTCTGCTGTTCTTTCATTTCGTACCATTCGATAAAATCCCATGCTTCCTGTACATGTTTGGAATACTTGGAAATACCAATACCCTGGCCACCCATGCTGAACTCGCGCCTGAACAGTCCGTCTCTTCCAACCTCTCCCGGCAGAATTGCAAATCCTGTCGCATCTGCATACGGATTTTGCTCAGGATCATCCATTGCACCGAAGAAATAAAACCAGTTGTGAGCCATGGCGATTTTACCTGTCTGGAATGCGGTATTAACCTCATCCCAACCCCAGGTTTCCACTCCGGGAGGGCAGTACTGCATAAGATCGATGTAGAACTTGACCCCATCGATTGAAGCCGGACTGTCGATGTATCCCTTGATCTCATTGGTTTTGGGGTTCCAGAGCTCACCGCCGAACACCCAGACAAGACAGTTAGTTACACTTGTGAGATAATCGTACTCGCGGCCGCCCATCATCCCGAGGCCGTACATTTCCGGTGGACGGGTGAACCACTTGGCAATATCCCTGAGCTGACTCCAGGTCTGGGGAATATCCAGCTCATACCCGTACTTCGCTTTGAACCCGGATTTTTCCTTCGGGTCCTCGAACAGATCCTTGCGGTAGTGCATACCCTCGGCATCCGCATTGATCGGCAGCGCGTATATTTTTCCACTTGCATCAGGATACTCACCATACCGCGCAAGCATCTCCGGAGACCAATCGGACATCTTCAGTTTGTCTGACTTCTCGATGTACGGATTGAGAAGCACACAGTGACCGCCACCTGCAAACTCACCGATCGACTGGCTGTCCCAGCACGCAAGGTCAAATCCGGATCCCTTTGCGGCAAACTCAGATGCAATTTTATCATGCCATGCTGGACCGTAGCCGACAAGGGCTCCTTCGACCTTGACTCCCGTCATTGCAGTCCAGTCTTTGGCGATTTCAAGAAGCATGTCTGCACACACACCGCCGTGCCACACGACTGTCAGGGTTACCTCCTTGCCAGGTTTTTTTGCTGCGCCTTCCTCTTTTGTGCCCCCCGCCAGCGCGAAGGACGCGGCGAAAAGAAAGGCCAGCAAAACAACAAGCCACTTGGTCTTTTTCATAAAAGACCTCCTTTCAAATAGTATTAGTATGTTTGAATTGAAACAAACTTCTTTCACTTTTAACACATTACTGAAATCCTGTCAATATTATTCTTGTTTTTTTCAGTTCATTGCCATTTTTGTGGTTAAAAAATAAAAAACTGCGGCGGCTTTTGATATAACAATAAGAATTAATAAATAATGTTATTATATGAACATTATAAGTATTATAGCGCGGAATAGATTGCCAGAATATTCTCAATCGGTGTATCGGGAAGCGTTTCATGGGACGGCGCAAGAATCATTCCGCCGCGCGTGCCCCACAGGTCGACTATACGCTTGACCTCCTCCCTGACGCCCTTCACATCACTTTCAACAAGAAGCTTCTGCACATCAAGCCCTCCGTGCAGGCACACATCTCTGCCGTAGAGCCGGTAAACATTCTCAATATCCATATCTCTCGCCGAAGTCTGCACAACGTCGAAAACATCGATTCCCGCATCGATCATAAGCGGGAGCACTTCGTGTACGCTGCCGCAGCAGTGCCAGCCGAAGTATAGGCCGTGTTTCTTAATGTTATCGATAAGCTCCCTGTACAGCGGTAAAAAATATTTCTTGAACAGTTCAGGTGAAAAAAGCATACCATCCTGTCCGGCAACATCATCCCAGGTACCGTAGTAGACTGCGCTGTTTCCAATTACTTCCAGTTCCCGTCTGTTGAATTCGATACAAAACTCACCGACCGCACCGACCAGGTGTTCCACAAGTTTGTAGTTGAACGCTAGATCCATGAGAAAGTTCTCCATACCCCGCAAATAACAGCAGATCATGAACAGGCTGCTGAGTGTGCCGATGTTCACGACCGCTTCGTCACTCCCTTTTACGTCATCGACTGAAATGTCACGGTACTTGTTTCTCATTTTGGAAAAATCAAAATCTTCGAGCTTTTGAGTTAAGAAACCATTTTTGAGGTCGGCGGGAGAATCAATATCGCCAAGCGGCGGATCGACGCCGACATTGGGGTAATCAATATTGAAACTCTTCATATTTCCGGGCCTGGCTTTGATACCAATCGTATAAAAATAAGTACCATCGTCAATATAGGGGGGCTTGGGTTTGGGTCCATTATAGGCAGGGATAAAAGTCGAGTATTTATCCACCTTTGATCCTGACGACCAGAAATCGGCTCCCAGGCGTCTCAAAAACGCCTCCCTGTTTCCAGCAAAATCCGAGGGATTTTCCATGCCGAAATATTCCATCAGAGATGTAGTCAAATATTTCGAAGCCCTGAACGTTGTGGGGATACAGTCAACTTCTTTTCTTTCAACTGCTGCTATTAGTCTCTGCTTTTTTGTCATAGGCATAGCTCGAACATTCTACAGGGTTAGAAGTGGCGTATATCCCTGGCGGGATCGAGTATCGACACGTAACTTTAAATAAACTTACTTAAAATAATTGCACCGAATGCAAGAGTACCATGCACTTGATTCTTGTTCAATAGAAATCTTTCTTAAATATAAAATCATCTTGATTTATTTTGCTATAAAGCTAAAATATATTGTAAAATGTTTTTTTAACGACATTTTGATACAAAACGGTCGATTTAATACATCACGATGTAAAATAATACATTTATAGCAGCAACGCGGATCGGAACTGTGAAAAAACAGGAAAAAAGGCTCGATGATATTCTCGGCATTCTCAGGGATGGAAATGCAGCAAGCACAAGAGAGCTCGCCCAAAAACTCAATGTTACGGAGATGACCATACGAAGAGATCTCAATATCCTGTCATTAAAAAATGAAATCCGGATTATACACGGCGGGGCCATATACACAGGACAAAAACCCGATAGTGAAAACTACCAGTTTTCCGATGAGGAGACACGGTATAAAAAAGAAAAGGAGTTGATAGGAAAAAAAGCGGCCTCATTGATTCAGCATGGTGATACGATTATTCTCGACGGTGGTTCGACAGCGGAACGCGTTGCACGTCATATACCTGCGGATATCGAGATTACCGTACTCTGTTATTCGCTGAACGTGATAAATATCATTTACAAGAACAAACACTGGAAAAAATTCATTTCCGGCGGATTCTTCAACGACAATTCACTCATGTTTGAAGACCCGTTGGGGGTGAGCCTCATCAAGAGCATGCGGGCATCAAAGGCATTTATCAGTGCAACAGGAATAAACAACACCCTAGGTCTCACATGTAAAAATATCTCCGAGGTTGAAACAAAAAAGGCTGTTATTGCCTCTTCAGACTCCAAGATACTGATTGTCGATTCTACCAAATTCGGCAAGGTTCATATTGCCCATTTCGCAGATCTGGATGATTTTGATGTTATTATCACGGATACCAATATTCCTCAGAAATATAGGGACCTTATGCTGGAAAAAAAAATAACACTGTATACCGTGTAGCAGATCATACCGATGCAAGCAAAACGATTCTAATACCGCAGTCACGGGGATTTTTTTGGCTTATACAGGAGCTACAGAAACACGAAGCACGTCGCCATCAAAGATACAGCTCTTTTTAGGGGTTGCATTTTTCCTCTCCGGGGCGAATGGTCTTATTTTTGAAATCATTTTCAGACGGCTTCTTTTCCTGTCGCTCGGGATTACGCATTATTCCGTGGGGGTTGTGCTCACGGTTTTTATGGCCGGACTCGGTGCAGGAAGCATTATCTTCGGTAAAAAAGCTGATAGGATAAAAAATCCGTTTCTCCTGTTCGGAATTCTTGAAATCGGCATCGGCCTTTTTGGTATACTCCTCATTGGGGTCTCTGGCTACCTCGATTCCATATACGTTTTCTTTTCCCAGCTTTCCGGCAGCTCTGCATCTAAAAACATTTTCATAAAAGTTATTATGTCCGCCATACTGCTCCTCCCGATGACAACGCTCATGGGGGGTACACTGCCCGTTCTTGGAAAAGTCTTTTTGCGTCCAGGGGGCAAATCGGGTGCATCTTTGGGTTTTCTCTACGGGATAAATACGATCGGCGGAGTTGTCGGCACACTCGGCTCCACTTTCATTCTGCTCGGTTCGCTGGGCACATCCCTGACAATGCTTGTTTTTTCCATTCTCAGTATCAGCATCGGTATTACAGCAGTTTTCCTGGCCGAAAAATCAGGCAAACGCTTTATAGAGCGATCAAATCCTCAAGCAGTATCAACAGATAAGCCTGCTCATCCCAAGATACGCCGGTCCTCTGTTCTCCCTCTTGCAGCTTTTTTCATTTCCGGTTTTGTCGGACTTTCCGTTGAAGTTTACTGGACGAGAATCCTCGCGTATGTAGTAGGTAGTCACGGGTATGCATTCGGCATCATACTGGCAGCCTTCCTGTCGGGCATTGGACTTGGCAGCATCTGTATTTCCCGCATTACGGACAGGGTAAAATCTCAAGCCGCCTGGCTCGGCATACTGCAAGTCTTCGTAGGTATTTCACTACTCATCACGAGCCTTCTCCTCTTTGAGGTACGGGGGCTTGCCGGTCTCCTTACAAAAAAGATAGTGGGTTCGTGGCAGTTATTTATTTTTGTGCAGATGCTTATACTCTTTTTTCTCCTTATTCTACCGACATTCCTCATGGGGTCCTTGTTCCCTTTCGTGATGTCCCTGATGACGGATACCTATAAAACACTCGGAACCTCGGTTGGGTTCGCTTATTCTATCAATACACTTGGCAGTATTATCGGCGCTTTTTGCGGCAGTTTTATTCTCATACAGCTCGCCGGTATATCCTCGAGTATAAAAATTTCTATTATCCTGTCGATACTATCCGGCATAGCACTGCTTTTTTTCAGCCGTGAGAAGAAACCCCTCCGGACAGCAGGTCTTGTCGGCGGCCTCTCAGCTATTATCCTGGTTTTCATTCTGCCGGTCGGAGGTCCGCTTCAGCATCTTGGCCCGAATGAACGTCTCATCTTTTATAAAGAGGCAAGCTCGGCAACAGTTTCGGTGCGTGAGGATGCAACTGGCAACAGAATGCTGTCTATCAACGGCCTCGATGAAGTGCCTGTCGACCCGTCATCCCTTCTCACCTTTCGCGTACTGGCCCATCTACCACTCCTTTTACACCAGAATCCGAAGAAGGTGATGGTGCTCTCCCTGGGTGGTGCAATCACCACGAGCAGTGTCGCCACTCACGATATCAAGGAAATAGACGCTGTGGAGCTATGCCCCCCGGTTATTCAGGCTGCCGGATATTTTAAGCAGTGGAATAGAGGTGTCTTAAACGACCCACGGCTCAAAATAATGATCCAGGACGGGAGAAATTATCTGCTCGTAACAGGAATGAAGTACGATATTATCACCGCAGATGCGACCCATCCATGGAGCGCTGATTCATGGATACTGTACACCGATACATTCTACAGGCTCGTCCGCTCCCACCTGGCGGTGGAAGGTATTTTCTGCCAGTGGGTACCTCTGCATTACCTGGCTGAAGATGATTTTAAATGCATACTTCGTACAATGCGCTCAGTATTTCCCCATCTGAGTGTATGGTACACCGGATCCTACGTGGTGGTGCTCGGCAGCGAAGAACCGATTCGGGTTGATATCAACGCACTTGAAACAAGGATGAAAAAACCTTCTGTCCAGGAAAACCTCCATTCAGTGGGAATCGATTCACCGGCAATCTTGTTCAGCCTCTATCTCATTTCTGATGATACGATCGATCGTTTCGTCGGTGATGGGCCCCTGAACACGGATAACAAGGCGTACCTCGAACATTCAGCGGCACGGTGTTTCGGGAGAGAGACAACACCTGAAAACCTGCGTGCCCTGAAACAGGCGCACGTGTCTTCGTATGGCAGAAAAAAAACGAGTGAATATTTCAGG
>CAZGJW010000080.1:0-12668 GCA_964525675.1 uncultured Spirochaetota bacterium | reverse complement strand
GTGTCAATCCGCTGGAGGGCGGAGGCGCAATAATGGCAAAGAATTCCTGCGGAGCGTTTTCTGGTGCTCTTATTGTCATCGGTTATTTTTTCGGGAGAACCTATGATCAATTTGAGAAGAGAGAGATAGATATGAAAGCATCGGATATTGGCCAGAAACTCTATGAGAGATTTATAGAAAAATTCGGGACTGCAATATGCAGAGATATCCTCAAAAAATTGCTGGGGTTCGAAACCGACTTCAGGGATGAGGAACAGTTCAAACGGTATGAGGACGCGGGTGGACATTCAACTGTCTGCCCTACCATCATTGGTCTCACAGCATCCTGGACCGTCGATATCCTCTGGGACGAAATACCGAAGGATAAGGACCTTTCGAAGATTCCGGATTTGAAAGATGCGGACAGCCTGCTCTTTCGGCAGAAGTGAACAGCTGTTTCTCTACATTTTTCAGACTGTCTGGCTCTGGTCTGAGGTTTTGCCGTGATTTGTGCATATATAACCTTATAAAAGGGGGGAGGAATGGGGAAAGACGGCTTTATTGAATTGAGCAATAAACGACCGGATGTCACGTCCCCTGGTATTGGTGTTCTCGGGTACGGTTTCATGGGAAAGGTGCATTCAAATGCGTACGTGAAGATACCCTATACCTACCAAAGCCCGGCCGTCTTTCCGGAGCTCGTTGCCCTGTGCGGGAGAAACGCCGAGAAGGTATCTGACGTTGCCATCAGATTCGGGTACGGGGGGTTTTACACGGACTGGAAAAAACTCGTGAACGACCCGGATGTGCAGATTTGTGACAACTGCACCCCCGATGATATGCATGCGGCACCCACCATTGCCGCAGCCAAAGCAGGGAAGCACGTTATCTGTGAAAAGCCACTTGCCATGACCGTGCAGGACGCTCGTAATATGTTTGATGCCGTAAAGAATGCAGGGGTTAAGCACATGCTCTGTCACAACTACCGGTTCATGCCGGCGGTGCGGCTTGCAAAAATGCTCATCGAGGAAGGACGCCTGGGAACGATTTACCAGTTCAGGGGCAGGTACCTTCAGGAGGTGGGGCATGACCCGGCGACTTTTGCTGAGAACGTCTGGTATACAGCGGGCACGAAATCGGGCGTGCTTCTTGGTATCGGATGCCATATTATCGACCTTTCCCGCTTCCTGGTCGGAGAGATTACTGCGGTAAACGGACTGGTGAAAACGTTCAATACAGAGAGAAAGCTTTCGTCTGGTGCGGTCGAGACGGTTACAGCGGACGAGGTGAACTACGCGCTCGTCGAATTCGATAACGGTGCCGTGGGTACCCTCGAATCCTCCGGTATCAGCACAGGAAGAAAAAACCAGTGCACCTGGGAGATAAACGGATCAAAGGGAAGCATTTCGTTCGACATCGAAGATCTGAATCATCTGCATGTATATCTTGACAATGGAAACGATGTGAAGGGATTCACAGATGTATCTGTAACAGATTTTTCACATCCCCTGCAGTCGGCAATTCTGCCGCCCGGCCATATTGCGGGTTGGGAGTACGGGCATATACATGCACTCCATCATTTTCTGGACTGTGTGGTGAACGATAAGAAGGTCGAGCCCCTAGCAGCGACCTTCGAGGACGGGTACAGAATTCAGGTCATTATGGAGGCTATTCAAAAATCTTCAAAACATGGGAAACGGTTGGAGATTCGTTAAAATATAAAAATTATGGTTTTATCCATTAAAATTACGGTTTTTTGTACCAGAATTTCATGCAAAGCTGACTATCTATACTGTTACAATTACTTGTAATTACATTCTAGAGGTAAAAACCATTAGGCAAGTGCCGGTTTTAATTGTTAAAGTTTGGAAGTTCACTTGCCTATTTTTATTCAAACACACGGAGAACAGCAAATGGATACACTGAGGTTTTGTCTTGTCGGTGCCGGTCGTGCAGGAATGGTTCATGCGGTCAACGTTTCGCGAAATATCAAAAACGCCCAGCTGACCGCAATAGTTGACAGCAATAGGGAGGTTCTTGAAGATCGGAGGAGAGAGCTTGGAGTTGAACATATTTTTACAGACCTGAGCGAGGCTCTTTACAAGGATCTGTTTGATGCGGTGATAATTGTTACTCCTACCCTTGCTCACAAAGATATTGCCGTGCAGTGTGCCCGCGCGAAGAAACATGTTTTTTGTGAAAAACCGATGGCGGTTCATGTGGATGATGCGCGTGAAATGATCGATGCAGCAGAGGAAAGCGGTGTACAGCTTCAGATCGGCTTCATGCGGCGGTTTGATCCATCCTTTATCCATGCGAAACTGGTAATCGAAAGCGGAGAAATGGGTGAAGTCATGATCATTAAATCGGTTGGGAGAGGACCCGGACTGCCGCCGCCCTGGACGTACAGTGTAGCGGATAGCAACGGTATGCTCGGTGAGGTGAACAGCCACGATTTCGATTCTACCCGATGGTTTGCCGGCAGTGAGTATAAAAGGATATATGTTGAGGCAATAAATAGAAAGGTACAGAAACTAAAAAAGGACTATCCCGATTTCTATGATAATGCGGTATGTACACTTCGGTTTGAAAACGAGGTGATCGGAACAATAGACGGCAGTTGCCCTGCCGATTACGGGTATGACGGGAGGACTGAAATCCTCATGACAAAGGGCCTTATATCGATCGGTGAAACACGGGGAGAGGCCTTTTTCACCTGTGATATGGACGGTGTCATAAAGGAGAGCGCCTTCAAGAGCTGGCGAAACCGGTTCAGGGATGCGTACCTCGAGGAGATGAAGAGCTTTATAACGAGCGTACTTGAAGACAAACCGACACTGGTAACGGGAGAAGACGGACTTGCAGCGGTGGAGGCAGTTGTCGCCGCGAATGAATCCATCAGGAAGGGCGTTCCCGTGGAGATCAGTCGCGCGTAATAATCATTGGCAATCAGTTGCTGTGTAACGGGTGTCGTCATATGTACCCACTAAGTAACACGCCTGCCGGCTGAACAAATACTTGGTATGGAAAAAATAAGGGGGACTGTTATGAATAAAGTACTGATTACGCCACGGTCACTGACACGTGACGGGCATCCGTCGTTTGATTTACTCAGGGAGGCAGGGTATGAGATCGTGTATGCAACGCCGGGTAAACAGCCTTCCGAGAATGAGCTGATCCAAAAGCTGCCCGGGTGTGTCGGGTACCTCGCCGGTGTTGAAAAAATATCGGGAAGGGCCCTCGAAGCGGCAAAAGACCTGAAGGTGATATCGAGAAACGGAAGCGGAATCGATAATATCGACCTCGATGCAGCGAAGAGGCTTGGGATCACCATATGCAGAACAGAAGGCGCCAATGCCAGGGGAGTTGCGGAGCTTGCAATCGGACTCATGTTTGCGCTCGTGCGCTTTATCCCCTTTCATGATGAGAAGATGAAGAGCGAGGCATGGGAGCGGAGAAAAGGGATCGAGCTCGAAGGAAGGACACTCGGCCTTGTCGGCTGCGGTCAAATAGGAAAAGAAACCGCCCACCGTGCCCTGGGGCTCGGCATGGATGTTATCGCCTACCGGCGTCATCCCGATCATTCATTTGCGCCGTCGGACAGGTTTAAATGGGTTTCTTTCGACGAGCTCATTCAAAATTCCGACATTATCAGCCTTCATCGGCCTGCAAACCCGTCCGGGGAGCCGGTGATCGATCAGGCAGTTATCGGGAAGATGAATAAAGGTGTTTTTATCCTCAATACCGCGCGGGCAAGCCTGGTTGACGAGAAAGCGATACTCGAGGGTCTTGACAGCGGGCAGATTGCCGGTTTTGCAACCGATGTATATGAAACGGAACCACCTGATGATTTCAGCCTCGTGAAACACGACAGGGTCATCGCGACGCCGCATTTAGGCGGATTTACCAAAGAGAGTGTCAACCGGGCAACCACGGAGGCGGTTGAAAATATTATCACGACGCTCGGCAGTTGAGGGCCGTTCTCGAATTGCAGTCGGGAAATGCCCGGGATATACCGTGGGCACGGATTGAGGTCTTATACATAAGCTGTTGATTTAATTTATAGAATAAAAAATTTACTCTGTAATACAACCGGAGGATTTTCATGAACCGAAATGAGCTGAAAGAAAAGATGTGGAAAATGGGAGTTGTTCCCGTAATCGCAATTGAGTCGCCCAGGGAAGCTGTTCCCATGGCGGATGCACTCATACAGGGGGGACTTCCAATAGCTGAGATAACATTCAGAACAGATGCAGCGGCAGACGTAATACGCGCCCTGAAGGAGGAGAGACCCGAGCTGTTGCTCGGCGCCGGTACGATACTTTCAGTAGAAAACCTTGTCAGGGCAGTGGACTGTGGGGCTCTTTTCGGTGTTTCACCTGGACTGAACCCTGCGGTCGCAAAGAAAGCGCAGGAGCTTGGCTTCCCCTTTTTCCCCGGGGTAATGACACCCTCTGAGGTTGAAGGAGGGCTTTCCTACGGAACAAAGGTTCTGAAATTTTTTCCCTCTGAGGCAAGCGGTGGAATTAAAATGCTCAAAGCGGTTTCAGCTCCATATGCGCATCTCGGGGTAAAATTCATTCCTACCGGCGGAATCAATATGGGGAACCTGGAGAAATACATTGCACTGGACCAGGTGCTCGTTGTCGGTGGCACATGGATTGCGAAGAAAGATGCGATTTCCGCGCAGAACTGGGATGAGATAAAAAAGAATGCCGCTGATGCTGTTGCAGTTGTGAAGAAACTACGGGGATAAAGGAGGACTGTATGAAACCGAAGGTGAAAGACGATATGATCGTTAAACCTTTTGCTGTTGGCTGGGATCCGAAGGATGCGATTATGGATGATCCGGACAACCATATAGAGCGGTACCTCAGCAGGCTCACCGGTATGTTTTACGATAGAGAAGCTGCTGAAAAATATCTCAAAGAGTATGGGGATACGCTTATATACGAGGTGTATGAAAAAGAAATTCCACAGCGTGACGGAGAGATACAGTTTTGCTCGAGTATTACCCATCCGGGTAAGATCGGTGAGGAATACTTCATGACAAAGGGGCATTTCCATGCGCGCTGTGATACAGCGGAGATTTACTACTGTATCAGAGGCAGGGGTTTCATGCTGATGGAAAAGGAAGACGGGGAGTATGAGCTCGGAGAGATGTATCCGGGCAGGACCGTGTATGTTCCCGGGTATTTTGCGCACCGGTCGATCAATACCGGGAACGAGCCCCTTATATCATTGGCTGTATACCCTGGAGATGCAGGACATGATTACGGGAGCATCGAAACGAGCGGGTTTAAGCACGTTGTTGTTGAGAGAGATAGGGAGCCTGTCGTAATTGAGAATCCTCGATACGGAAATATGCAGACCTAGTGCCGCCGATGGCAGGCATGTTTCTCGAGATATGTAAACGGCTGCAGCATCCGGATACAAAATATTCTGATAAATTTAACATGGAGGAACTAATGGAAGCGTTTAAAGGCGCCTATATGGGAAAGGTTTTGCGGGTGGACCTCTCGTCCAAAAAGCACAGTGTTGAAAATTTAAATGAGGAAGAAGTCAAGCTTCTTCTGGGCGGACGTGGTCTTGCAGCGAAAAAATACTACGATGAAATCAGCCCGGATGTCGATCCGCTCGGTCCTGAAAACAAGGTTTTCTTTATGACCGGCCCGCTGACCGGCGTCAAGCTGCCATCCACAACGAAGTTTCAGCTGAGCACGAAATCTCCTGAAACAGGTATGTACCTGTGTTCGAATTGTGGCGGCGACTTCGGGCCCCAGTTAAAGAGGAGCGGTTTCGATGGTATGATCATCGAGGGGAAGGCGCCAGACTGGATATATCTCACAATCAAAGACGGAGAGGTCGTATTCGGTGATGCGTCATCGTGGAAAGGCCTCGATTCGAACGCCACCCTGCAGAAGCTCCGCGAGGCAATCGGCGAGAAACGGGCGGGCCTGATGTCGATAGGGCCTGCTGCTGAACGTCTAGTGAGAATATCCTACATCAATGTAGATACCCGAGCGTTTGGCAGGGGCGGGCCGGGAGCTGTACTCGGGTCGAAAAAGCTCAAGGGCATTGCAGTGAAAGGCACGAATGTCATACCTGTGGCAGATGAGGACAGAGTGCTCGGAATCTGGAAAGAAGCGGTAAAGGACCTTCGCACGTCGCGGGCGAATCATACAAAATACGGGACCGCCCAGTATATTGAAGCGATCAACGAATTCGGATGTATGCCCACGAATAACTTTCAGACAACATATTTCGAAAATGCGCATCTGGTTGATGCGCATACTATGAAGGAAAAGTACTATGTAAAGAACTATCACTGTTTCAACTGTCCCGTCGGCTGCGGTATGGTCTGTGAAGTAAAGGACGGTCCCTTCAAGGGTGCGCGAGCCAGGACAGAGTACGAGACCATCGGAATGCTTGGACCCGACTGCGGCGTTGATGATTTCGGCGCCATCGTTGCGGGGAATGATCTGTGCGACAGCCTTGGAATCGACACCATATCTGGCGGTAATGCTGTCGCCCTTATAATGGAGCTCTACGAACGCGGGCTCATAACCAAAGAGGATACCGAAGGAATAGAGGCGAAATTCGGAAGCGGTACTGCCATGGTTGAGCTCATCAGACTCATCGGTGAGCGCAGGGGCATCGGCGACCTCATTGCGGAAGGTATGAAAGGTGTGCTCGCAAAGAAGCCGGAATGGAGCCCATACATACTTGCGGTGAAGGGCATGCCCTTCGCTGCGTACGATCCGAGGGGCTTTTATGGTAACGCACTCACCTACGGGACGTCGAATAGGGGTGCGTGTCACAATGTGGGCGGCTGGACGATACGCGCCGAGCTTCAGAGCGGCGCGTACGACCGTTTTGCGCTCAAAGGCAAGGGCCTGCTTGTAAAAACCATTCAGGATAACAGGGCGTATGTGGACAGCCTCGGCATCTGTACGGTTGTTCGCGGCTCCATGAGTTTTTCAGACAATCCGCAGGGTGATGTACTTGAAGCGGTGACAGGGTACGATTTTACATCGAAGCTTCTTGAAATCGGTTCCCGGGTTTATACGCTGGAACGTCTGATACTGAACCGGGAAGGGATTCGGCGGGAAAACGATATACTGCCTGAACGTATTCTGAAAGAGGCGGTGCCGTCAGGCCCGATCAAGGGCCAGGTGCTCACCGAGGATATGTACAGAGAGATGCTCGACGAGTATTACAATGAACGGGGCTGGGACAGTGATGGCGTTGTGCTTGATGAGACAGTTAACCGTGCCAGGCTGAATGAGATACTCACATAGGCCATCATGGGCAACGGAATGGCAGAGAATGTTTTTCCGGTACCCGGGGTCGAGAATATACCGGGGGTGTATCAGAACAGGATGAAAACAGCACAAAAGAACACATCAGTAATAACCGTGACTGTCAAATATCTATCCGTTTTGCGGGATAAAACAGGCATCCGACAGGAAGAGGTTTCCCTTTCTGAAAAAAGCGTGCTCGGCGATGTGGCGGACTTTGTCCACCGAAAATACAAGGTGCCGGATCCACTTATCATGTTCGTGCTGAACGGCAGAGGCTGGAATCAGCACCCCGACAGGCTTGCTACCACCCTGAAAAATGGGGACACCATACTTATTTTTCCACCGGTTTCAGGCGGGTGAGAACAGCCGCATAAGATTGTTCCTGAATATAGAATAAACTGCATGATGATTGCGTGCTCTTTCGGCATATCCGGCTGCGCACTTTTTGCATTGGGCTTGATGTGGCAGGTTCGATTTATGTAGTTTTATGTTGCAGGCAAACCACGTAAAAATGGTATGAGCAGGCAGTCGGTTTCGTTATTTTGGTTACGGGATTTTTTATGAATACTGGTAAAACGTTGTTGAACCGGAGGTAGTCACATGAAAATCGGAATGTTCACGGCAAACTTTCTGGACAGAGACCTCGAATCGGTTTTCAAGATTATGGCTGAAAAGGGGTATGAGGCGGCAGAGCTTCCCGCATTCTACGGAAACAGCCATCTCGATATCGAGGAGGTTCTCAAGGGAAACAACGCTAAGAAGATCAGGAACCTGGCGAAAGAGTACGATATCACTATTTCGGCTTTGAGCAATCACCCCGAAGGTCAGCTTGTGCTCGGTCCCCATACAAAGGATACGGATTCCCTTTTTAAAGGGGCCCCTGAGGAGAAAATCAAATTCGGCATGGACAGGATGAAGCTCACGGCGCGCGCGGCTGCTGCGCTCGAAGTGCCCGTTGTGTGCGGGTTTATCGGGTGTGAAAAGTTTTCCCGCTGGTTCCCGTGGCCCTATCCCCAGGGCTGGGATGAGATGGAAGAGGATTTTGTTACCCGCTGGGGAGAGATACTCGATGTGTTTGAGGAGGAAGGAGTGCGTTTCGCCCATGAGCCGCACCCCAACGAGTTCGTGTATAATATAGAGACCGCTGTGCAGAGCGTTGCGCTTATGGGTGAAAGAAAGGAGTGGGGATTCAATTTCGATCCCGCGAACATCATCCTCCAGGGAATAGACCCCGTGATATTCATACAGGAACTTGGCGACAGGATATACCACTGTCACGCAAAGGACGGGGAAATTGTGGAGCACAATGTGCGGCGTTCCGGCCTTCAGCCGACTGGAAAATGGGACAGGATTGATAGAGGTTTTCGGTTCAGGATACCGGGCTGGGGGTCGGTGCCCTGGAAGAGGGTACTCACCGAGTTCATGCTCGTCGGCTATGACTATGTACTGAGCTACGAGCACGAGGATGTCGTGATGAGCCGTGAAGACGGCCTTGAAAAGACGATCTCGTTTTTAAAGCCCCTCATCATAAAGGGAAAGTACATCGGGCGTGGCGATAAACTCTTTGAATAGGGAAAAAATAGCGGCGGGCGGTTATGTTGTGCCTTGATTAAGTACGTTTCGTCAATTCGGAGATAGACACACTCTTCAGCCAGAATGCAGCCGGTTAAACGGCGGGACCCTATGCAGGAGAAGAAAATGCGTCTGAGTATAGATGAATTCAGGAAAAAGATCGAATACAGCCTCTGTCAGCAGTTTGCTGGTGACGATGATGTGCGGGAGTTCTGCGACAAAGCCCGCGGAGCGGGTGTCGGGGTTGCATGTGTGAATCCGGTAAATGTCAGACTGGCCTCGAAGCTGCTTATGGGACAGGGTATCGAAATAAGCGGAAATGTAGGCTTTCCCTTTGGCTCACACCCTGCCGAGGTGAAGGCCCTCGAAACATCCCGGTGCGTGAAGGACGGGGCCATGCAGATAGATATGGTGATACAGGTCGGCGCGCTTCGCTCGAAGCGGGACGAGGTTGTTTTTGATGATATACGGGCAGTCGTGCTGGCGGCGGAAGGCAGGCTTGTCAAGGCGATAATCGAAACATGGGTATTGAATACCGGGCAGATCGAGCGCGCATGCCGCATTGCAGAGCAGGCAGGAGCCGGCCTGGTAAAGACCACGACCGGTGTTCGTACCCAGTACCTGGAGATTATCGGGAGGAATGTGCGGGGGGCGATGTTATGGGATGATTTCAGCAGGATAGATGAGGTGCACACCCTGCAGGAGATTGTCGAGCCTATTCCAGGAAATGTGAATGCATACAAGAAGCTGAAGCCCGTTTTTGAGTATGTACGAAAATGCCAGGCTGAAATCGGTGAAATGCTTCACGGCCTTGAACTGTGAAGCTATAGCAGGAATCTGTCTGTAATACTGTATTTTCGAAGGCATAATTAAGTATCATGTCACCAGAATCTGGAATGTAGAATTAAGTAAGATGTCTCCATAATAGCACAAGAATGGGAGGGATGCATCATGGCACAAACGATGAAAGCTGCGGTGATCGAGAAACCGGAAAGGCTCGTTGTCAAGCAGGTGCCAGTGCCTGAGATAAATGACGATGAGGTTTTGATAAAGGTGAAGTACACTGGGATATGCGGGACCGACTGGAGCATCTTCACCGGAAAATACTCGGCAGACCGCCTGCCGCTTATCCCGGGCCACGAATTTTCGGGTATTGTGGAAAAGGCAGGGAAGAACGCCGAAGGCATCAGCGAGGGAGACCCGGTCACCGCCGACATCAACATGAGCTGCGGCCACTGCTTCTACTGCAGACGAGGCCAAAAGCTGATGTGCAGGGAGTTCACCCAGCTTGGTATTCACATAGACGGGACATACGCAGAGTACGTGAAGGCGCCGTGGGAGCAGGTGCACGTATTGCCCGAAAATCTTGATATGATGACCGGCGCGTTTATTGAGCCTGTGTCATGCGTCATACACTCGGCCAAGGCAATGAAGGTTGAGATTGGGAGCAACATCGCAATAATCGGGAGCGGGTTGGGCGTGCTCCATGCAGCAGTTGCACGGCACCGCGGCGCAGCGCCGGTGATAGTGATCGGCAGAAACGATATAAAATTGAAAATCGCAAAAGAGATGGGCGCAGATTTTACAATCAATATAAAGAAGGAAGACCCTGTTGAGACGGTGCGAAAGCTCACCGAGGGAAGGGGAGCCGACTATGTTGTCGAGGCGGTCGGCACCACGAAGACCTACGAGCAGGCCTTCGAGATGGTGCGCCCCGGGGGCACGGTCGCTGCCTTCGGCATTACCGGTGCCGACGACTTTGTCAGGGTAAAATCCTTCAACCTCGTGCTGGGCGAAAAAAAAGTTGCCGGTTCCTGCGCAGGAGTTGGAAAAGACTGGAACGATGCAATAGCTCTTTTACAATACGGGCGCATCAAACCTGAGCCGCTTTTTTCTATGGTCGTGCCGCTTGAAGAGCTTCAGCAGGCCCTCGAACAGCTCAGAACAGATAAGAGTCTCTTCAAGGTGTTTGTTTCATCTGAGATAGCAGAGCGAAAGATGCTGTAGTATTTTATAAAAAGCTTTGCCCGCTGTATTTTCTCATAAACCCGGATGATTATTGTACTGCGATAAATAGCAACGGGTTTTTTATACCTCTCCACCGTTATACGCTGACGGGCGTTATACGCGGACAGACGTTCTACGATAACTTGATAATATCCGGGCCAGGCCTGCTAGTAGCGCCGTCCGCCGCCTCGCCTTCCTCCGCCGCCACGGCTGTCGGGGCGGGGGCGAGCCTCATTGACTTTAAGCGTTTGGCCCTTCAACTCCTTGCCGTTCAGATCGTTGATCGCAGCATGGGCTTCAGCTTTAGTCGACATCTCTACGAAACCGAATCCCCTTGAAATGCCACTGAACTTATCCGTAATGATTTTGGCGGAAGTGACCGTTCCAAAGGCCTCAAAAGCCTTCTGCAAATCCTCTTCCGTGACTTCGCTTGACAAATTGCCTACATAAATATTCACCCAGACCTCCTCATTATCATAAACACTGATACCGGAATATAGCCTAATTTTTCCTTTTTGTACAGTATATGTTTTACATTTATCCAATGGTGATACTGCCTCTTTCATTGATCTTAGCCAGTTGTTATACATTCTACGTGTTCGGAAGCCGCTTCTAGCAACTTCAAATAAGTTATCTTTGATACCCAGTCCTGCCGGGGATACATCCCGCCAGGGATCGGCCGCGAAGCGACATATGTCGCTTTCAATTTAATAATACTCCTGTAATTTCTGAAAATTCTCTTGACATGATTTTATTATCTGATAGTATTTACCACTAAGGTGGTTACTAATATGAACAGCAGGATGCTTGAAAACCTGAAACAGCTCGGTTTCAACGTGTACGAGGCGCGGGTGTACGTTGAGATGCTGAAACAGGTCCATCCGCTCACTGCGTATGAAATCGGCAAGCTATCGGGTGTCCCGAGGTCGAAGGTCTATGAGGTTGTTGACAACCTCCGGAGAAAACAGACCATCGTTCAAATCGAGGACAATCCCAAAAAATATCTCCCCGTTGACCCGGAAGAGGTTTTTTCAAATATCGAGAAATCTTTTATCACCTCTGTGAACTTCGTCAGGGATGAGCTGAATCACCTCGAAAAAGGCGAGGCAATCGACTACGTTTTCAATATTTTCGGCAAAGAGACTATTATCGATCGTGCCAGGGAGATGGTTCGATCAGCGAAATCCAGTATTCTCATCGCAGTAGACCACGACATGCTCAATGCTCTCGAGGTGGATTTGAAAAAAGCAGAGCAGAGATTTCTTGAGCTGTACATGGTTTTTTACGGGGATAAAAACGGCGTTGATTTTAAAAACGTGTACAGCCATCGGCTCAGGGAGCCGGATATCAAAAACTTTTCCTTTGTACTGCTTGATATCGACTTCAAAGAAGTGCTTGCCGGAACGATGTCGAAGTCAAAAAACGAGGGGCATGGTTTCTGGACGAAGAGCGTGTACCTGAGCAATATCATGCAGGATAACATCATTCACGAGATGTCAATCGGTATGCTCGAGGAGAAGCTCGGCTTTGAGCACATCGAATCGCTCACCGATCATATTCCGGGGAAGATCTGGGATAAGGCGATGGAAAAGTTCAATAAAAAGTTTCACATTCACTCGGCATAGAAGCCTGAATATAGAAGCGTAATTGAACAGGCAAATTTTTTTTTTTTAATCGATAGGTTATTAACCAGCACAGTAGTTACGCAGGGGGTCATGACATTTATGGTTACCGAGGACGGCATTATTCCAGTCAAAGGCGGCCAGGTCAGTGTGCTTGACGACGGGCAGATTGCGCAGCTTCACA
>CAZGJW010000079.1:0-12752 GCA_964525675.1 uncultured Spirochaetota bacterium | reverse complement strand
GTTTAACAACACTTCCCGAGGGCCTGCCATTCAGTTTTCAAAGATCATACAATATTCGTTAAAAAACCTTGAGCTCAACACTCAAGGCATACGGTACTGCTCAGTAGCGAGAGAAATATACCTTACTCTCTTTTATAAGTCAAGGATTTTATATAACATATTACTGGTGTAAAGACGGCTTTTCCCGCTTCTCACCCACCCTTTTCAATAGCTTCAACTTACACCGGACAGTTGAAAAAGTCAATACTTTTATAAGAAAAGTATTGCCTTTTTCTGAGAAAAAAATTAATAAGTTCAACTTTCAACTATTGTTTATCCAAATGTCTTTTCAGGCTTTCAGCTGCGCTAGGCTTTTACAGGATTCTTTTTCCCTACCACGATTAATCCCAGGATTATGATTACAGCTAGTGCAACAGGAATAAAAATCCACAGCGCTTGATGTCCTATGGTAAATTGATAAAAAAGTGTGGATACAATCCATCCAAGTGCAGTGAGATAGAGAACACTGAAAATAGTCAACCCTGCTCCAATCTCTCTGGCCATGGCAGCAACTGCAACGACGCATGGTATGTAAATTAGTATAAAAAGCAGATACGCATATGCCTGCAGGGGACCTCCTTTAAAGTGTTTTCGCATAGAGCCGAATACGCTCGCTTCAACTTCCAGCTCTTTAGCCTCTGCTTCCTCATCGGTTATTTCTTCTCCAACTCGAGCTCCTAAGGGGCTTGTTAAGGAACTTCCTATCCCAGCAAAATTCCCAGGAATGGATGCAAGAGAACCAACAATGCCGCCGGCAAAGTCAAATTTCCCCTCCTCTTCAACATTTGCCTCAGCTACGGCAATCTGACTGTAAAGTGCATTTAATGTCCCGACTACCACCTCTTTTGCAAAAAGACCTGTAAAGAGTGCTACTGAGGCAGGCCAGTTATCCTCCTCTATACCAATCGGCCTGAATACCGGTGTGATGGTCTTCCCTATTTTTGAAAGAACTGATTTTTCCGTATCTTCATTCCCGAACGAACCGTCAATACCAATTGAATTAAGAAAAGTAAGCACAATAACAATAGGAATAAGAATTTTTCCTGCACGGAACATAAATACCTTCAACCTGTTCCATGAATGATACATGATGTGCCTGAATCTGGGTGCATGGTAGGGCGGAAGTTCCATAACAAAAGGAGTTGGTTCGCCTTTGAACAACGTTTTTTTCAGCAGTAACCCGGTAATAATTGCAAGCACTACTCCAATAACATAAAGCGAAAATACTATATTCTGCGCTATTCCTGCGAAAAATGCTGCAGCGAAAAGCGTATATACCGGAAAACGGGCGCCGCACGACATGAACGGAACAATAAGAACCGTGAGGATTCGATCCTTCTTATTCTCAAGCGTTCTCGTCGCCATAATCGCAGGTACTGTACATCCAAAACCAACGAGCAGAGGGACAAAGGCCTTTCCCGGAAGCCCGATCAAGCGCATGAACCTGTCCATAACAAATGCCGCCCGTGCCATATATCCTGAATCTTCGAGAATTGATAACACGAAAAACATCATGAAAATGATTGGTATAAACGTGGCAACAGTTTGGATTCCCCCACCCAACCCTCCTGCAAGGATGGTTGTAAGCCATTCAGGTGAGCCGATTATGGTTAGAAGCGTGCCGAATCCATCAACAAAGATTGTTCCAAAAAATATATCAAAAAAATCTATGAAGGCTCCTCCAAAATTGATTGCTACCCAGAACATCACATACATCAATCCAAGAAAAATTGGGATACCCAGAATCCTGTTTAAAACAATTCGATCCACCTTTTCTGTTCCGGATATTCTTGCCTTTTTTTTCTTCACCACATCCTTTACAATCCCATGAGCAAATCCGTATCTATAGTCAGCAACAAGAATATCCGAAGGTTCACCCAGCATCCTTTCAAGATCTTCCTGCGTTGAATTTAGTTGCTGCTCACTCAGGTTTGTTTCTGCAATTACTTTTTCTTTTATCCAATCATCATTTTCTACGAGCTTGACAGCAGTCCACCGCTCATCAGCGCCAACCTTTCGTGAAACAGATATAAGCGCAGGACTGTACTTTTTAATCACATCTTCGATTTCATTAGAATATAACACCTTGGCATCGGAGATTTTTTTTGTTGCTACTGCCTTCTCAACTGCTTTTTTAACCTTTTCAATATCATCCTTTTTTATTGCCGATATGGGCACTACAGGACAGTCAAGATGCAACTCTAAATGGGCAGGATCAATCTGAATATTACTCTTCTCAGCAAGATCCATCATATTAAGAACAACTATCATTGGCACTTTCATTTCAAGGAGGTGCGTTGTAAGATAAAGGTTTCTCTCAAGATTCGTAGCATCGACTATATTGATCACCAAATCAGCTTCACCGCTTAACACATAACCCCGGGCAATCTTCTCGTCTTCAGAATACGCCGAAAGCGAGTATATACCGGGAAGGTCAACAATGTGTATCTCCTTCCCGCCATAACTGTACGCCCCCTCTTTTTTCTCTACGGTTACACCAGGCCAGTTCCCGATCCTCTGATTGCTGCCCGTTAATCCATTGAAGAGTGTGGTCTTCCCGCAGTTCGGGTTACCTGCAATTGCAATTGTAAACGTATCAGTCTTTTTAGCCTGCTTTATATTTGCTTTTTTTTCTGTAATCATGTTACCCTCCTTATCTTAAGAACATTGGCTTCATCTTTTCTCAACGAGAGGCTGAAGTTCCTTACTGAGACTTCAACAGGATCACCAAGAGGCGCCATTTTTAAAAGCGTAAGCACTGTTCCTTTTGTCAGCCCCATCGCAAGAAGCTTCTCACGATAAGATATACTGGAAGTATCATACCCTATGATTTCTGCCTTTTCTCCGGGAGATAGATCTTTCAATTTTTCTTCCATAATCCTTCCTCCGAATCATTATTTAAAAAATATTGAATAATAATTTAAATTATTAGTATCTATATACAATATTAGAAAAGCCTTACTAATATAGAACTATCTAACTATTTACCAAAAAAAATATTCATTTCTATATATTCTGGATTTCCCCGTGCTTTTTTGAAAATCGTCTCTTACCCGTATCAATGAAATAATAGAAGTTTTTCAACCATTCAGGAGTTTCCTGTTCTGGACATGTTTCTACGAATTCAATAAACTTCGTAAGTTTATCAAATGTCGCAGGGCTAATCGCATGTTCTAACCTGCAGGCATCCTCCTCAGCAGTTTTTGGATCAATTTTTAATATAAGCATGAGAAATCTACGGAACATACTATGTCTTTCCCGAATATCCTCAGCGATTTTTCTTCCTATGGGTGTGAGCTCTACATACCCATATTTTTCATGTATCACAAGGTTGTTATTCTCGAGCGTAGCAAGCGCACTGGTCACACTTGGCGTTTTTACCTTCATCATACGGCTGATATCTTTTACCCGTGCGACTTTTTTATCTTTTTTTATTACAACAATAGCTTCAAGATAATCCTCCATATTTGAGCTTAACTCTCTATTATTTTTCATGATTTCTACTTAATTTTTAACTGTTAGAATATTCTCTTAATGTTAGATTAGACTAACATATTTTTAAAAATCTGTCAACTATTTTTTTAAAATTTGTTTGTTTATAAACGAAATGAGGGAAGAACCCTGCTTTTTCCAGATATTTACCCTTTTAATATCGTATGCCAGGTAGGAATTCTTCTCTCCTGAAAAGGCTTTTTTTATACTTTTTTTCCCGTCAAGCCGCACATACAGGTTTTTTCCTGCAGTGCAGTAAAAGGCAAGCGGCGCGCCGTCGAAACGATCCCGTTTGACAAGACCGGTCAACCACTCGTCGGCCTGAGATTCACATCCCTCACCAATACCCACCTCGTAATCATGAAAATACTCATTTGAGGCTGCAGATGCCCCTGGCCGGTTAACTTTTGCGTCAAAAAGACGAAGCTCTTCCGGAAGCTCGTGGTTGTATAGATCTATCAGTTCATCGGCACCCATATTCTTCCCGATGAGCATTTCCCCCAGTTCATATTCGGACTCGATACCGAGGGCAAGCGGAAAGGGAAGAGAAAACCGCGGTCTCGGGTTGAACCCCTGAGAGTACCGGAAAGGAATACCGGCCCGCCTTCCGGCCCGTATGAGCACGGTCATAAGATCGAGATGTCCGATATATTTAAGCATACCTTTTTTATAAAAACAAAAAAGCACCTTGAAATTCCTCTCAGGCGACTGCTCTTTCAAACCCCCGGTATGCGGAAACTGCCGGGCATTCCTGGAATGCCGAGCAGTCTTGGGTACGGCAGACTGCGCTGGTGGCCTTTGGGGTCGTGTTTCCCGCCCGCTTTCAGGCTCAGCGTCCCTCCGGACATTCTCCGGGGTGTGCGCCTCATCGGCTCGTCTGTTTCGAACAGCGCCTGCGCACACACCGCACAGGGAGCACGCCCCGTACAGGCAGTTATCGGTTAGTGTTTTTTCACCATATTTTGCACGTTCCGCATTCATGAATTCGCCGGTTGTTCTGCTGGAAAGAAAGTGCCACGGGAGTGTTATGTCGGGTCCAGCCGGCGCGAGGTATCGTTCCGGGTCGACATCAGCGGCCTTGAGGCCCTTCTGCCAGAGGTCAAATGCAAACATTTCGTCCCATGAACTGAACCGCTCACCCATCCTGTAGACTTCGTATATCAATCTTCCCGCTGCCCGGTCACTTCGCGAGAGCACGCCCTCGATATAGCTCATCAGCGGATTTTGAAACTTGATGGAGACACGCGAATCCCTGAAGCGGTTTCGAAGGCTGTTCAAGAGGACCCGGGATTCCTCGAGATCCATCTGCGGTGTATACTCGAGAGGTGTGTGGGGCTTGGGTATGAATACCGAAACATTTGCATTGATCGATAATTTCGGGAAGTTGATTCGAAGCCGCTCAATGAAATCACCGATCGCTTTTGCCTCGTCCTCTGCTCCGGGCAGCCCGACCATGAAGTACAGCTTAATCAGCCGCCACCCCGCTTCCATGACATGATGTAAAATACGGTGCAGCGCATCCTCGTCAACGGGTTTGTTAATGCGTCTTCTCACTTCCTCATCGGCGCTTTCAATTGCGAATGTCAGGCCGCTTTTACGTACAGCACCGATGCGTTCCAGTATGGAGAGTCCGGCACTGTTCACCCGCAAAGAGGGAAGCGATATCGAAACATGCGCCGGTGAAAATTCCCTGTGCACAACATCGACAAGCTCTTCAAGCTTGCTATAGTCTCCTATACTGAGGGACAGGAGGGAGACCTCCTCGTATCCGGTGCGCACAAGAGTATTCGTGAGTATGCTCACTATATTGGACACACTCCGTTCCCGCACAGGCCTGTAGGTATATCCGGCCTGGCAGAAACGGCATCCGTTGGTGCAGCCCCTGTTCACTTCGATACTGGCCCTGTCCTGAACAACCTTTATAAGCGGAACAATCGGTGTCTCGGAAACAGGCAGGCTGTCAAGATCGGGCTCAATTCTGCGGGTTACGCTTTTATTTACATTGGTGTAAACGTATCTGCCCCGGGAGGATACAGTGTACAGCGACGGGATATAGGTAAAGTCAAAGAGGTTCAGTGCTTCCAGTTTCTCTTCCCTGTGCATGCCCTTCAAAGAAAGCAGGGTCTGCAGAAATTCTAGGAGGGCGCGCTCCCCATCGCCCAAAATGAATACGTCGATAAAATCTGCTGCCGGTTCGGGGTTATAAATTGAGGGACCGCCCGCAATGACGAGGGGGTCATTCTCGCTCCTCTGCTCTGAAAACATCGGGATATGCCCCAGTTCGAGCACAGAGAGCATGTTTGTATATAGAAGCTCATACCCAATCGAAAAACCGAGAACATCGAATTCTTTGAGCGGGGTAAAGGTTTCAAGGGAGTAGAGCGGAATTTCATTTTCCCGCAATACATCTTCAAAGTCGACCCAGGGGCTAAATACACGTTCACAATAAAAGTCATCTACTCTGTTTACCGCTTCGTACAGTATCTGAACGCCGAGGTTGGACATCCCGACTTCATAGGCATCGGGATAGCACAGCGCCATCCTCATCGTAACGCGTGAGAGATCTTTTTTTACCATATTTATTTCGTTTCCCACGTAACGCGCGGGCTTTGTTACATATGGTAAAAAGCGCTGTATGCGGCTGAATATACTCCTATCTGACATACTTTCTCATTTCGATTTTCATAATGATTGCGGCACCGATCATGCAAGTAATGAGGAAGGAGCCTCCATAGCTGAGGAAAGGAAGCGGTATACCGGTAATGGGCATAACGCCGATTGTCATACCGATATTGATAATTATATGAAAGAGGAACATACCTACCAGACCGGCTGCGAGGAGCGAGCTGAATCGATCGCGTGTGTCGTACACCGTCATGATTCCACGGAAAATGAAGATGCCATAAAAGGTGAGGAGGATAAGGGAGCCCAAAAATCCCCATTCCTCAGCGAAAATGGAAAAGATAAAATCAGTGCTTCGCTCCGGAAGAAATCCGAGCTGGCTCTGTGTGCCGCCCATGAGCCCCTTTCCATACATCCCGCCGGCTCCAACTGCAATCTTCGACTGAATAATATTATACCCCGAGCCGAATGGGTCGATTGAAGGCTTTAAAAATACAATAAGCCGTTCCTTCTGATACGGCTTCAAAAACCTTCCCAGAGGCGCCGCGAGGATCAATCCGAAAAAGAAAATAAGAAAAATGTTCATCGCCTTGAGGATCATCGGCTTCTTTGTAATCCTGTGAAGAACGAACATAATAAACGAGAGTATGCCGAATATCATTGCAATGAGAAATATTATCTTTGTGTCATCAAGTACCTCTAAAAACGAAAGAGAGCCGAATTTTGTCAACCTGCCGAATGTTGTCAGAAGGGGCAGAGAAATAGCGATAGCGAGTATAATCAGCAGCGACAGCAGATGCATGTATCTGATCCCTGCAAAAAAGAGCATGATAAGACACACCGGAATATACACAAGCGCAGTCCCGAAATCGGGCTGAAGCAAAATCAGTCCCACCGGGGCCAGCCCGATAACAAGGGCGATAACGACATTCTTCAGACTGCGTATGTCTTCCCCTATTCTTTCGAGAAAACGCGCGAGCGCGATTATAACCGCAATCTTGACGAATTCCGACGGCTGAAAACCGAGTCCGCCGAAAACAGTGATCCAGCTTTTTGCTCCACGAACCCTTTTTCCAAACAAAAGGGTTATCAAGAGAAGTAAAACTCCGGCTCCGTAAATAAATACTGCGTATTCACTCACTTTATGAAAATTGAGGAAGAGTATCAGGATGAACAGCACTATCCCGCCGAGCGCCCAGTATATCTGCCTGATATACTGGTTCTCCGGACTGGCCCCCTCAACACTTCCGGTCCCCGCGCTGTAGATCGTCAGGATTCCGATACCAACGAGCAACAGAAAGGAGATGATGAGGAAATAGTCTACCTTCAGCGCTCTTGAGTAGTTTTTCATATATATTCCTTAAAAATCGATATGGATGGGACTCACGGATCAGCCCTGCTCCCGTTTCTTTTTCGCCTGAGACCTTTTAATCCATATATTTCTTCTCGCAGTATCCAGATCGACACCGGCAAAGTATGCCTCCAGTATTTCGGATACAATCGGCGCCGCAACGGTGCTTCCCGCCCCGGCGTTTTCGACGATCGCCGTCACGGAAATCACTGTATCCTTATCTTCCGCTCCAAAGGGGGCAAATGCGGTATACCAGGAATGGGTTTCCTGACCGAGAACTTCGGAGGTGCTTGTCTTTCCTGCGGTATCGACGGAAAGCACCGCTCCTCCCCACCTCGCTGTTCCGTCCGTCACCACACCGCGCATAGCCTGTTGAATAAATTCAAAACATTTCGGGTCTATGTTGCTGTCAATGAGTGCTTGCGGTTTCTTCCTGTACAGAAGTTCGCCTGTTTTTGCAGAATGGACCTCGCTTACAATATAGGGTTTCATCAATACACCGTCTTCGGCGATCAGGTTTGTCAGTGCATTGATCTGAAGTGGTGTTACGAGCAGGTATCCCTGGCCGATGGCCAGATTGAGTGTATCGCCGTCATACCAGATATCACCCTTAACTTCCTTCTTCCACGCTTCATCCGGAACGATTCCATCCATTTCTCCGAGCAGGTCGATCCCGAGCCTGCTTCCAAATCCAATTTTCTTTGCATACTCTGCTATGAGCTCCGGTCCCAGAATAAGCGACACCTGGTAGAAGTATGAATCACAGGACTGAACAATCGCCTTATATAAATCGACTCTGCCGTGATTCATCCAGCAGGAAAAAAACCTGTTTCCAAGCTGGTATCCACCACCGCAGGTAAACTCCCTCTCCGGAGGGACTTTGCCGGAATCGAGCAATGCAAGCGCAACCACCAGCTTAAAAACAGACCCTGCAGGGTACTGTGCCTGAATCGCTCTGTTGAGAAACGGCTTTCTCTTATCGAGTGTGAGTTTTTTAAACACTTCTTTGCTCGTCTGCCGCACGAAGAAGTTGGGATCAAAGCGCGGGTACGATACCATTGCCAGAATCTCGCCGGTTGATGGCCGAGATACGATAACGGCCCCCGTCCGTTCACCGAGAGCCTGCTCAGCTATCCTCTGCACGTCTCTGTCGATCGTTAAAATGATGTTGTTCCCGGGCAGCGGTTCAGCTCCTCTGTCTATTATCTCCGCCGTTACCTGGTTCGTTGCATCAACTATTCTTCGAACATACCCGTCTTTCCCTTTCAATCCCGGATCATATACCTTCTCTATGCCGCTCTTACCTATAATGCTCTCTATATTATAGCCCTGTTCACTGAGGTTGAAGTACTCCTTCTGGCTGATCAGTCCTACATACCCTATCACATGAGAAAGCATATCACCGTTCGGATATACGCGAAGCGGCTTGCTCTTCCAGTAAACGCCGGAAAATTCCCTGTTGTGCTCGGCAAGAAAAGCAATGTCTCTGAAAGGAACATCGGTATTAATAACATACGCGCCGTACTGCGAGTAACTCTTTTGACTGATAATCGCCTCGATTTCAGCCCTGTTAATTTTCAAAAGAACGGCCAGTTTTTCGAGCAGCCGGTTACGCTGGTCTTTATCTTCCGGCAGGTTTTGCGGCACAATGGTAACTGCAAATGAACGCCTGTTATAGGCGAGAATTTTTTTTCCCGTGCGATCATAAACCACTCCTCTTATTGCAGGAAGAATCGAGAACTGCTCCCTGTTCGTTTTCGCCTTCAACGCATACTGCGATCCACGCACAACCTGAAGAGAAAACAAAACCGCAATAAAAAGGAAGAAAAAAACGAGGGGGATAGCTCCAAAGATATACAGCCTTGTTTTGAGATCCTCATTTCTATCTGTTTCATTGTTAAAATGAGACATTCTATTCTGTAACCTTCTCCTGAAACCTCGTTACAACAAAAAAAAGCGGCAGTGCATATAAGCAGTTGAATACAGCTTCCAGAAACACCCGTCCGTTTGAAAAAAGCCCGAAGTATCCCGGTTTCAGAAACAAAGCTGCAATCATGGTGAGGAGCAACGCCTTCAAAAGCGTTACAAAAAAGATGAGTGTCGTAGATATGAGAATACTCCGGCCGTAAACACGCTGTCCCACCATGCCAATCGCGTACCCGACAAAGGTATAGGTAAACGCAAACATCCCGAGAAGGCCACCACTCAAAATATCAACAGCGATACCTGCTATAAAACCAGCTATCTGGCCGGGCATTGGGCCGAGAAGAAAGGCGGTTATCGAAATAGTGATGAGCAGAAAATCTGGCGTCACACCCCGCACGGCGAGGTGGCCGTACATGTCGGTTGACTGAAAAAAGATAAAAAAGGCAAACAGGACCAAAAAAATGATATATTTCTTCAAGGGTTACTGTTCCTCGAATAGTTTTATTGTGTCTTCGGTAACAGACTTGACTATGATGTATACCTCTTCAAGTCTGGAGAAATCGACAAAAGGCCGCACCATTGCCTCCTGGAAGATTCCATATTTCTTCTTTGAAACCGAAACGACCTCACCAATATCAATCCCTTTTGGAAACACTCCTCCCATACCGGATGTCACGACGATCTCACCAAAATTTATCTGCGCCCTTCTATCAATGTACTGCAACAGACAGTAATCGGAAATCGGGCTCTGCCCCTGGAGGATTCCTGAATATCTCGATTTCTTCAGCATTGCACCCGTGTAGCTCGACTGCTCCATGAGCGGCTGAACCCGTGAAGAAAATCTCTGAACATCGACAACCTTACCGATGAGGCATTTCCGGTCGTTCTGGTAGGCGACAACCGGCATATACTTTTTTATTCCGCTTTCATTACCCCGGTTTACAATCAGGGTTTTATAGTAATTCTGGGGAGATTTTGCCACAACTTCCGCAATAACCGTTTCATACGACATCTCCGATTGTATGCCGATCAGACGCCGCAATCGTTCGTTCTCCTTCTTAATCTCCTCGAAATCCCTCTGTGTTCTTTCGTACTCCTCTATTTTTTCACGCGCTTGTGCAAGCTCCTCTTTCAGCTGCCGGTTATTCTTGATGCTCGCAAAAAAATCACTGGTTGCGGTGATTGTTTTTACACCTGCAAAATGAAACGGGTACAGCACTCCGTAGGCGATGGATTTGAGGCGAATTGTTATCTTTGTCTGGGAGACACCCATTAAAATAAACGAAACAAGCAGAAGCGCGATGAATACAACGAGGTTTTTATGTCGGAGGAATCGAGCATGATTCATTTATTACCTGTATTCTTTTAGATATTTTAGCTCTTCAAGGAATTTTCCTGTGCCTAACACAACACAGGTAAGCGGGTTTTCGGCAAGAATGACCGGCACACCGGTTTCCTTGCTTATAAGTTTCGGAAATCCTCTCAACAGTGACCCACCGCCTGTCATGACAATACCACGCTCGACGATATCGGCGGCAAGCTCTGGCGGAGTTTGATCAAGAGTTTTCTTGATTTCTTCGAGCACTATATTCATCGGTTCCTGCAAAGCCTCCCTGATTTCGACGGAATCGAGTGTCAGAATACGCGGAAGCCCTGAAATTGAATCCCTCCCTCTGATCTCAACCGACTTTACCTCTTTTTCAGGATATACATTTCCGATTGTGATCTTGACTTCCTCAGCAGAGCTTTCACCGATAACCAGATTGTGTATCTTCTTCATATGATTGATGATTGCTTCGTCGAATTCATCCCCGCCGACTCTGATGGCATTGGTGATAACCATGCCTCCGAGAGAAATCACCGATATCTCCGAAGTCCCGCCGCCGATATCGATAATCATATTGCCCGCAGGCTCCTGTATCGGTATATTTGCGCCGATCGCCGCAGCAAGGCTCTCCTCTATAAGGAATATTTCACGTGCACCGGCCTGCTCGGCCGATTCTCTCACCGCTCTCTTCTCGACCTCGGTAATACATGAGGGAATACCGATTACCACACGCGGTTTTACCAGGGCCTTTCGATTGTGTATTTTCTGGAAAAAATACTTGATCATCTTCTCCACCGTTTCAAAGTCGGATATCACTCCGTCCTTCATCGGCCGTATCGCAATAATCTCGCCCGGTGTCCTTCCGAGCATCCTCTTTGCTTCCTGTCCAACTGCGAGCACCCTTTTTGAGGAGTTGTGCACGGCAACCACTGACGGCTCCGAGAGCACAATGCCCTTTCCCCGAACATAGACAAGTGTATTGGAAGTTCCAAGATCGATTCCTATATCATTTGAAAATGCACTGTACAGCTTACCGAATACCATAAAAACTCCTCACCCTATACTAAATATACTGCTATATCCATCAATACAATTTTTCAATAGCGCCGATATGCTTTGGATTTATCCTGAGTGTCCTCCGCCATTCCTTTCTTGCCGATATCAGGTCCCCCTCTTTCTCGTATATATTGCCGAGCCAGAAATGTGCAAATGCAGAATCTTCATTTTTTTCGAATATTTTTTCAATATTTTTCTTCGCCTGATCAAAACGCTCTTCTTGAAAATCTATCCACACCAGCGCAGCGTATGCCTCTTCTACTATAGCATCGTCAGAGGAGTTTTGTACCAGGTACGAAAGCTCCTGCCGGGCACTTTCATATTTTCCCCTGTCTTTATACGTCTGTGCCAGATATAGCCGCGCGATGTCTTTCGGCTGTTTGGCGACTGCCTTTTTCAAATAATTTTCAGCATCCGAGAGCGCGCCTATTTTATAGTAGCAGAAGCCTAACAGTTCGAATATCTGGGGATTGGAAAAGCCGTTGTCAAGAGATTTGAGCATATACTCAGCTGCAAGCTCGTAGTAGGTCATCCCCTTGCTGAAGTACGACATGCCGAGCACATAGTATGTTTTTGCAAGTACATCGTCAGCATGTGAAAGGACAATACCCTTGCGCAGGTAGATAACTGCCTGGTCTAGGGACTCCTCCTTTTCTCCCTCTGTCAAACTGGTTGAGATATAGAAGTATGCCTCACCGATATATCGTAAAAGCCGAGCATTATACGGCCGTTTTTCAAGATACGGCACCCCCTGTTGAATGGCAACGTTGTAATTACCCAATTCCAGATTCTTTTCAAGAAATCCGTAATCATTGAACCATATCCTGTACAGATCGACAACATATGCATACAACGAATAGAAATTGAGATAAAAGATTGAGTAAAAAGCTCCTCCTCCGACAAGAAGCAAAAGAAAAACAACGAGAAATAATTTTTTCT
>CAZGJW010000078.1:0-12777 GCA_964525675.1 uncultured Spirochaetota bacterium | reverse complement strand
AGCATAAAATTCTGGTACAAAAAACCAGGATCTTAATGGATAAAACCATAAATAATCATTTCTTCAGCACTTGGATTAAGAGTACCATCACTATTGAAAAAATAAAACTATTTTCCATGCTCTTGCTACTTTTCTTTCTGCGTCAATTTTATTAGATTGATATATCAAAATGAACATAATATGTGAATGCAGAGAAAGTACAAAATATGAATAAAAGAACTATGAGGGCACTCATGTTTTTAGAGCCCCGCAAGCTCGAAGTGCGAGAAGTACCTGTCCCCGAAATAAAAGACAACGAGATACTGGTGAAAATCCGCGCCGCCACAACCTGTGGCACAGATGTAAAAACCTATAACCGAGGCTACCACCTCCTCAGTCCTCCCTGCAGGTTCGGACATGAATTTTCTGGAGACGTGGTTGCTGTCGGAGCCGAAGTAAGGATATTCAAGCCCGGCATGAGGGTAGTGGCACATAATTCCGCGCCATGCCAGGTGTGTTTTTACTGCAAGCAAGGCCAGCAAAACCTTTGCGAAAACCCGGTATTCAACTACGGGACCTATGCCGAATACATCATCGTGCCCGGACCAATCGTGCGGCTCAACACCTTTGAAATACCCGACCAATTATCTTATTCAGAAATGTCCGTTCTTGAGCCTCTCGCATGCGTTGTCCATGGGCAGAGTATTATAAAAATACAGCCTGGAGAAAACGTCGCAATTATCGGGTGCGGTCCTATCGGCCTGCTCCATTTGCAGATGGCGCTGAAGTCAGGAGCTTCAAGGGTTCTTGTTGCCGATTTTAGCCAAAAGAGATTATCTATTGCAAAACATCTCGGAGCGACAGATATAGTAAATCCATTGCGGGAAGACCCGGTAAAGACGATAAGAGGTTTCACCTCAGGACGTGGAGTTGATGTCGCAATCGAAAGCGCAGGAAAGAAGGAAGCCTGGTTAACAGCATTTAGTGTCGTACGCAAAGGAGGAAGGGTGCTGTGGTTCGGGGGCATGACAAGGGATATTTCTATCGATTTGGACGCGTACTTCATTCATTACGGTGAGATAACTCTTCATGGCGTATTTCATGCAACTCCCCTTGACGTTCATCGGTCATTTGAACTCATTTCTAGTGGTGTAATAAACACCCAGGTCCTACTTTCTGGTGAACTGCCCCTTCATAAGGTTGAAGAGGCCCTTAAAATGATGGAAAGAGGGGAGGTCGTGAAGATGGTCATCAGGCCCGAGTTATCCTGAATCCTATAAGAAGCCGCGCCTCAAAGCCACAGAATATCTGATTATAAGGATCGATTTTGTTTCCTTCCTGATTCGATTTCAGCGAAGTGCAGATGGTGTACAAAACAGATAATTTTCATAGTGACAACAGTAGATAAATTGTCATGGCAGATGTTCTTTCACCTCACTGAAACTATACCAAGACAACAAAGCATGGAGGTGATACAGATTGCATTACGACTTGCCCGTGTCTATACGAAAAAAACCTCATCGGAAAGTTCGAAGGTACCTTTCATGGCTTTCTTAAGAGTGTCTCGCACAGTGTCCATCCATCTCTGGATATCGAACGCGAAGAAAAGATCAGAGTAAAAATGCCCATCGGACGAGGCAAATTCGTATGCCCTGCACACTTTGGAGAAATATATACATCGGCATCACACCCCGACGGGAAAAAGGAGAAAAAGTTGTAAGTATATGGAAGAAACAATCAAAGGAATGAAGAAAGAGAAGTTATTGTAAAGGAAGCGCCTTCTTTACACTGTTATGATCACCTTAAGAGAATCCTTTGCTTTTTTCGCCAATCCAAAGGCTTTTCCAATTTTTGCAAGTGGATACCGATGGGTTATGAGATTTTTCGCATCGATCTGTCCGCCTTCGATGAGCGAGAGCGCTGCGCGCGTGTCAAGATGAGAGGCAGAATAACTGGTATGAAAGCTAATCTCTGAAAAAAAGAATCGATGGACATCGATAGGGAAAGTCGTATTCGGAGGTAAGGGAGCATAGAGATACAGCGTTGATCCTTTTTCCGCTATTTCCATTCCTTCTTCAAGTGCATTATAATGTCCTGTACACACAATCACTACGTCCGCCCCTCTTCCCTCGTTGAGTTCTCTAAACTTTTCCGGTACCGTTTCTTTCTTAAAGTCTATTGTATGGTCGGATCCGAACTCTTTTGCCTTTTGAAGCCTGTAGGGCACGGAGTCAATGGTGATTATTTTGACTGCACCAAAAAGACGAGCCAGCTGTATATGCACCAAGCCCATGAAACCTGCGCCGATAACAGCAACTGTATCACCTAGATGAATATTCGCCCCTTTTATTCCCTTAATACAGCAGCCTATGGGCTCTATTAGCGTGGCTTCTTCATATGAAACGCTATCGGGCAGCTTAAGGGTATCCCTTTCCACGTTGAGTGCAGGGACCACGATATATTCTGCAAAACCACCTGGATACAAGGCAGTCCCCTTGAAGGTTTGACAGAGTGTATAGTATCCACGCTGGCAATAATGGCATACAAAACACGGGACATGATGATGAACGAAAACCCGATCTCCCTCCTTTAAATCTTTCACTGCTTTATCCACCTCCACCACATCTCCTGCGGGTTCATGTCCGAAATATGCAGGGGATCTGGTATCCATATACCACTCGGTCAAATCGCTTCCGCATATACCGCATGCTCTAACTCTGACCTTCACCTCTCCGCTTTGTATTTCTGGCAGATTAACCTCTTCTATCCTAATATCGTTGCTGCTGTAGTACCGTGCAGCTCTTACTGTTTGCATTGTTTGTATTACTCCTTTAATCAATTGTATTAATTTACATGGTTGGTATCATCAATAAAACTGATGATAGATATAAAGTGGATTTATTTAGGAATAAATTATGCTGCAATTGTATCATTTGCCTTGTCATAAATCCTGATTTTGTTCATCGGAAAATGAACCCACACCTTGTCCCCTGCTACTATCTCTTTATAAGTTCCCACAGCTTTCAACTCGTTGTATTTCTCTTTTGATTTCAGGTACAATATCCGGATCCCTTCTCCCTTTTCCTGAATATCCACACAGTAAAATGGGAAATGACCTTTTTTTTCAATTGTACTGATACTGAAATTCTCCGGGCGTATGCCAAGTTTAAATTCTCTATGCTTCTCTAAGTACACCTTGAAATCAGGAGGAATAGGGAGATCGAAATCTTGAAAATCCATCTTGCCATCCTTCACTTTCCCTTTCAGTATATTCATTCCAGGTGACCCCATAAAATATCCAACAAACAAATGAGCTGGCTTTTCGTATATGTTTTCTTTTGTATCGAATTGAAGAATTCTGCCTTCATTCATCACAGCAATTCTGTCCGACAATGTCAAGGCTTCTGACTGGTCATGGGTAACATAAATAAAGATTTTCTTCTGCTCTTCCTGTATTCTCTTAATCTTCGTGCGTAAAACGATCCGCTTTTCTGCCTCGATACTAGTGAGCGGCTCGTCGAGCAAAATGATTTTTGCGTCCTTGATGAGGGATCGTCCGAGCGCCACAGTCTGTTTATCTGCCGGTCCAAGCTTATGGGCAGAAAAATCAAGTATCGAATCGAGCTCGAGTATCTCCGAGATTTGTCGAACCTTGCTGTCCCTTTCATGCGACGTAAGTTTTTCATGTCTAATCGGAAACATGAGGTTATCGTACACCGACATCGGGTATACCACAGGCGATTGAAAAACCATTGCGATGCTTCGATCCTCAATGATAACATCCCTCATGTTTTCACCATCGAAGTACACATCACCCTCATAGTCCAGGAGCCCTGCTATTATCTTCAAAAGGGTCGTTTTCCCGCAACCGGAAGGCCCCAGCAGCGAATATCTCCCCTCCTTCTCCATGGCCATATCGACATTTTTGAGCGCATAGGTTTTTCCTCCATCATAGGAACAGCTGACGTTTTTCAATTCTACGCGTGCCATTGTTACATACTCCTGTATTTAGTGATTAACTTTCCACTCTTCTTCCCAAAAATAAAGAAGTCCTCAGGGTCCACATAGAGCTGCAATGATCCTCTGGGGAAGTCCTTTGGAAAGGGGAAATAACCGTTGATCCGTTTGCCGTTAAACTCCATGTGTAGAACAGTTCCAGCAGGCGTTACGTCTGCAAGCGTAAGGTTAAATGTAATTTCAATCATCTGCTTTAGTTTTTCGAAATGGAAGTCGTACGTCTGCAGTCCAAGTGTATACTCTTCTCCGCTGAGACTATCTTTCAGATGGGTGATCGGTAAATTGATCTCTTTCGACACAACCAGAAAGAGCTCTCCTCTTTTCCTTTTCAATGTGCAGTTGAAGAGGTTCATGGGCGGTGAATAGAAGTATTTTGCAAAATCCAGGTTCGGTGGGTTCCTGTAGCTCTCCAGTGTTTCTCCATGCCAGAGAACCTTTCCCCGGCCCATGAGCACAGTTTTTTGGCTCATGGCCAGCGCTTCTTCGTAATTGGGTGTTGCGTACAGAAGCACGGCTCCTTTGACATTCTCGGCTTTCAGAATCTCCTTTAATTCGTGGGTCATTCCTTCCCGCAACTTGTAGTCCAGTCCGGTGAGCGGCTCGTCGAGCAGATAGATGTCCGCTTCCTTCACAAGGGCCCTTCCCAGCACAACTCTTTGAGCCTCTCCACCGCTCAACTCATGAGGGTGCTTTGAAAGCAGGTGCTGTATACGAAGAATAGCAGCCTGATTTGTTACCAGTGGTTCGACTTCGGAGTCCGGCCGTTTCTCCGCTCGGAGCGGGGAGGCGATATTTTCGAACACCGTCAGGTTGGGATACAGGTTATATCCTTGGGAAATCATCGCAATTTTTCGAAACCTAGGACGAATTGTGCTGATTTCTCTGTCCCCAAGGTAGATTTGTCCCTTGTCAGGTCTTAAGGTTCCTGCGATTATTTTCAAAAGGGTGGTTTTTCCTGCGCCCGCCGGACCGAGTAATGCAGTAAAAATCTCATCCTTCACTTCTATCGATACATTATCAAGAACCCTTTTTCCTGAAAATGTTTTTTCTATTCCTTCAATCCTCAATGTTGGCATCTGTTTATCCCCATATCATTGTTGCGAAGAGTACTATAACCGATAACGCAAAGGGCACCGAAATAGGAAACGATGGTATGACGAGCAGTGAAATCAAATTTATATAGATAAGTGCTATCATTCCGATGAAAAATCGCAATCCCAAAGTGGTGGTCATCTGTAAAAAGCCTTTTCTGGGAACAAGCTCCCACTTCACGTTGATAATAGCAACGACCGGAAGGCATAATATTAATAATCCAAATCCCAAAAAGACCTGCCATTGCGCATGTATCCAATTAAACATCGGCGCTTTCCTCCTCCCTCGTGCTTTACAACCTTCTCAGCGGTACAAACCCGCGAGTGAGGTATTTCTTTGTAAAAATGACCAGCACTATTCCTGGTATGATGGAGATAATTCCCCCTGCTGCTGCCATCCCCCAGTCCACTCCGTATCCCAGCCTCATCACTGTAACCGTCAGCTGAGCGGGAAGCGTCTTAGCCGCCACCGCAGTAAGGTTTACCGCGAACAGCATTTCGGTCCAGGAGAACATCCATATGAATACTGCCACAGTAATCAGACCGGGTTTTAAAACCGGTATTAACACCCTGCCAAAGTAACGCCATACACTGAAACCATCCAGAAAAGCGGCATCGTCTATTTCCTTTGGAATCGCTTCCATAAAGCTCATCCAAATCCAGATCGCGAGGGGCAGGTTAAACAGGGTGTAGGTAAATATAAGCCCAAGCTTCGTGTCGAATAGCCCTATATTCGTATAAATCGCGAAAAAAGGGAGAACGAAACTCGCTGCAGGTGCCATTCTATTCGTAATGAGCCAGAAGTAGAGATGGATATCCCCCATGAACGGTCTCCTGGAAAATGCGTACGACGCCAGGAACGACACAGGGAGACATAGCGCTACGCTCGATATGCAAACCACGATCGAGTTGATAATCGCTCTTTTCCAGGGTCCTTTAGTCATTTCATGAAAATTTTTCATATTAATTTTGTGAGGAAAAAAGGTGGTCTGTGTTTCAATCTCTGATCTCGCCTTCAATGCGGTGATCGTCATGAAATAGATCGGAAACAGGAATACCACAAGAACAAGCAGGTAAAAAATTATTTTCAGCGTCCTTCCCACCAGTTGATTTGAAGATTTGCCGGCCATGGCAGCTCCCTATTCAGTAATATATATGATTTTGTTATCTCTCCAGCATCCCTTGCCCCTTCGTCAGGAAGGTGATGAGAAGATAGCATAAAAGAATAACGATAACGAGATAAATGATTGAGGCTGTTGCAGAAAACCCCCCCAACCATTCTCGTAATCCTTTTTTGATAATAAAAAAGCTCAGAAGCTCCGTAGATCTCCCCGGCCCCCCACCTGTAAGAATGAAGTTTTCGTCAAAGAGCTTGAAAGAGTCGATTATTCGCAACAACAGGACGGTGATCAGAGAGTATTTGATACCGGGCATTGTGATGTAGCGAAAGGTCTGCCATTTCGTCGAACCGTCGATCCGGGCGGCCGTGTAGTATACCTCCGGAATTGTAACCAGACTAGCCGAGAGAAGCAAGAAAACCAGCGAAATCCAGTGCCATGCATCCATAATGACCAGAGTCCAAAATGCCGACTTCGTGGTCATCAATGTGTACTTTATGCCCAATACTCCCAGGAAAAGGGGAATGGGTCCTCCAGTGCGCGTCATCAATCTCCACAGAATGCCGACCGAAACAAAGGGAATAAGGCTCGGAAGGATAACCACTGTGGATACAATGTCGATCAGTTTCCCCTTACCCCGTATGAGGAGCGCAAATAGGAGCCCAACAGGTATTTCGATGGCCAACACCAGCGCTGTAAAGAGAGTATTCCTTTTGAATGCGTCCCACCACTCCTGTGAATGAAGAACGTCCACGTAATTACCCACTCCCACGAAAACCGGATTGTCTGAGAAAGGCTTGGTAAAGGAGTAATTGAGCACCACCACTAGGGGAAAGATCGAGTTAAAAAGCAGTAGAATGATTGCGGGAAATATGAGCAAATGTCTTTTATCTGACATAAATTATTCTCCGTTCCTCTTAGTCTCTCTTTCTTCTCTCGCATACTAAAATACATAATTTCATACTTCACAACGATATCACTATTTTAATAAGGGTGACAGGGCATCGTCCTGCCACCCACATTCTTTATCTACATTTACCGGGTTACTTCTTGATAAAACCCTTTTCCAGGAGAAATCCATCGAGTCTTTCAGCAACCAGGTCTGCCATCTGTTGCGGACTTAATCCTTTCCCGAGCGCCTCCGCGACTGCAGTCGCAACAGGCTCATTTGTGTCGGGGAATCCGGGCCAGAGCTCATCTGTTCCAGAACAATAGTTGACGAAATCATTGTTCTGAAGCAGGGTCATTATTCCTCCCCACTCTTTGTCATGCGATGTCATCTGCTTGGAGTTAATGGTGGAATACCGTATGGGCATGATGCCAGCAAGGTTCTTGTAAACAGAAACCGATTTTGAAGTCATAAACTGCGCAAAGAGCCACGCAGCTTCTTTATGCTTGCTCCCCTCAGTTATTGCCCAGCCTTCTGCATCCCAGTACCCTCTTACCATTCCATATTCGAAGTACTTCTCTGAGACTGGACAAGGAGCAAGCTCATACTTGCCCTTTATCTTCGAATCTGCACCATTGTAGGTCGGAATAAAACAGAGATGCTGGAGGTTGAAAGCGTAGGTTCCGTCAATTCCGAAGGCCACGTATGCCTCAACTGAGTCTATCTCCTTGATCTTGTCAGCCGGGGCATATTTCGGCAAATCGTAATGGAGATATTTGAATGCAGCAACGCCCTGCACATCATTCAAACGGCCCCCTCGGCTTTTAGAAGCCCCAAGTATGGTCTTATTATCTGGCGCGTATTTTACTCCATATACTTCGCACCAAGGCCTGCAGTGGGGAGGCAATGTGGTGAGAGGAGGCCCGCTAGCTTTTGAGCCTACACCGAAATTCTGATCCACCACATCATTGAAAAACCAAGCCAGGTGCCAGCCGGACTTTTGACCGACTATGGCTCCCCACATGTTCTGGTCAGGACGGGTGAAGAACTCAGCCACATCCAGGCTTTTTTCAGCGGTCCAATCATCCTTAATTTTCTTCGTCTTCATCGCCTGAAGATACCACTCCATCGGTGTCTTCAGCTCATAGCCGTACTTCTGTTTGAAAGCGGCCTTTTCCTTCGGGTCGGTGAACCAGTCCTTTCGATACACTGTCCCGACGGGTTTCTGATAGTCACAGAGGATGAAAAGGTGCCCGTTAAGCGCATTTCTGCATATTTTGTCACTGGTGTAATCCTCCAAATCGAGATAGGGGCCATTGAGCTCCTTATGTTCCTCCATGATTTCTGTCAGATCGCTAGCGCCGCCGACATATGTGAAGAAACCGATCATGTCCTGGTCAATATTGATGAGGTCATATGCCCCAGCCTTCGTTTCTGCCTCGAACCTCATTTTCCTCATAGTCTCATCACCTGCGATACCCTCATTTGCCACCTTTATTCCCGTAAGCTCCTGGAACAGGTGGGTGAGATGCTCATCTTCCCACATGGTAAGAGGCACTGCCTCATAGCATGACCTAATCTCCTGCCCTCTGTAGGGAGCAGCAGCTTTTGCAAACCACTCAAGCTCTTTGAGCAGATCCTCTTGGGAGAGTACTGTGTCGGTACCGATCTGTGCAGCGATTTTTTTGGCTACTTCTAGGTACTTCTCCACTTTTACTTCTTTTTTCTCGGCCAGTGCTGTGCCTGCGATCAGACACATGGTAATAATGAGACAGATCACTATTAAAAGCTTGTTCTTTTTCATCTTACTTCCCCCTTCCTTCATTTTTTACTTACTGCGTGTGAAAAATCAGTAATCCCTGCCTCTATCACCCCCTTCCTGAAAAAGTCTTTCCCTGCCTTCGTTCTCCACAATATGGAACCATATCTGTAGGTCGGGTAGATAGAAAATATTTAAAAAATCAAGTTTTTAGTCGCATCTTACCCTAGTCGGCGATTGTAACATTACCGCATAAAGTTGTCAATGATAAAACCATAATAAAATGTCATTTATGATTTTATTTTGTCTAAAAGTTGCTTAAGCACAGGCAACACTGATTCTGGTAGCTCAGATATTTTGATGAATCTTTTCATTTTTTGGTGATACCAAGTCGGATTCATTTTTTAACTTGAAGACCTTAATGCGCACTTCGTTCGCATCGATTTCTGCAAACCGTTCATCCAGAGAACTCTTTCCATCAAGCAGGACCGGCAAGTACTGTTCATTCTCCAGGTTTTTAACCAAGGGCGTATCGACAGGCATGGCTTTGATTGTCCTCTGCCAACAGTTGAGCCCGCTTTTTTTTCGGTAGCGGCGTGACAAATCCCTGAACGGTCGTTCTAAGATGTTGTTCGTTCGGTGGGGTTGAACAAGGGGGAGGCCAAAATAGGAAGTAAAAACTGGCTTATTTTTGGTTTCTGTGGCCTCCGGAGTCAGAGGTCGTGGGTTCGAATCCCCCATTGCCCGAAGATAATTTGCTCACCTCCAAGTACTTCCTCCCTGTTGTGCTGGCGTAACCTGCTTCGGGCCGTAAACACACTGTGAAAAAAGTGTGAAACGGATTTTACCAATGAGAAGACCATACCTGCTTTTCAAGTGCGGTCACCTGTGGTATTATCGGCTGGCAGGAGAGAAGACTTTCCACACCACTGGACAGAGAAACCGCAACAAGGCAGAAGCCTTTGTGGTGGAGCTTCTCCGGAGCAGCGACGGGTATAGAAACCAGCACCATCTGAGCTTCCGCCGGTATGCGGAGCCTTTCTTCGACTGGGGTCGCTGCCCGCACATCCTAAGGCTGCGCGAGGAAGGCAAGAGCATAACACACCATCACGCCAAAATTCAGCGACAGCGCCTACAAAAGCATATTCTAAGCGATTCCTTTGCAGATAAACGTCTCTCTGAGATTACCCGCGCAGACGTACTTGATCTACGTTCAAGACTGCTTTCAAAGAACACACCGGCAACGGTCAACAAGGCGCTCGGTATCGTAAACAGGTGCTCATAGTGAGCGAGGCATGGAAAGGCGGCAACGAGATCGGGCCGCCGAAGTGGGATCATAACCGGCTGGTCCCCCTCTCCCCAAGAACCATCGATAAGCTATTACAACTTCAGGCTGCATCGATACGCATCGGCCCCGATGATTTTTTGTTCTGTTACGACAGGGGTTCACACTTTGGTGAGACATGGTGGCGAAAGCGGTTTTGCTGGGCGATGGAACATGCCGGGATCGACCGGCAGACTCGGCACCTCACACCTCACTCATTCCGGCATACGATCAACACCATCGTACGAGACTCAGGGCACGATCCTGCAAAGATTCGAGCAGTGCTCGGCTGGATGGACGAGGCTGTTCAGGATACCTGCACACACTGGAACCTTGACCATCTCAAAGCATGGGCGGATATTGTGGATGAAATCTGGCAGGAATAAAGACGGGAAGCTTTTTAGTATCTACTCAACCATGCTCCCCCCTCTTGGATGAGCTTTAAAGAGTTTCTGCTACCAAAGATGCACCACCAAGACGAAAATAGTTGCTTATTAAAATTACATAGGCTATATTTTAATAGACATGACCACAATTAAAGATGACTTTAATAACACCCCTCGTGCTACTACTTCTGGAAAATACGTGATCACATCGACCACAAGCCGCAACGTTTCCAACTACATTTCAGATACCACCTTAAATACCAGAAATGGGCACGAAATGGAGCTGACAATTTCGTAGGAACCGATCCAGACAAATGCCTGTCCCCACGTTGATATAATCATCGTTCGATTCATCCATTTTGTCTAAATGGGAGATACGTCCTAAGAAACTTCTTCTTTATTGCAAGCCTGATATTAACTGATGCGGATCATCTATAGAATATCCGAGTGTTGCATACCCCTTTTTCCTGCGGCCGAACATACGCTTGGCCATTTCGATGTTGGTATCTACATAATCATATATCGCCACCTCCTCTTTATTAGCATACGTACGGTGTAAACGTCCTGCATACTGCTGAAGTATCCCTTTCCATGAAATGGGCATTGTCAGGAACAGAGTATCAAGCCGAGGTTCGTCAAATCCTTCACCGATATACCTGCCGGTTGCAAGAATGACCCAGGGCTGTCCTTCGGGTATATCAGCAAGATTCTGCAGGGATTCCCTTCTCCTTTTTTCCCGTATGCCCCCATGCAGAACAACAACTGTGCATTTTAATTCTTTTAACTGTTCTTCCAAAGCATTAAGATGTTCATGCCGCTCGGTCAGTATCAGTGGATGTTTCCCGTTTTCAAGTGTTTTCTTCACATCCAGGATGATCATGTCTGTCCGAATCCTATCATCAATAATCGTCTTGTACACGTCATGGATTCTCGGATCATCTTTTTGAGAGATGTCGGAAAGTACCGTATCGGTGTATCGCAGGATCACCTTATGTTTAAAACCCCTCTGCAATGCTGCACTGCGCGGGCTCTGCCTGAACCGAATTGGACCGCATTGCATGAATATGATCGGGTGATGCCCGTCCTTTCGGATCGGTGTAGCAGTCAGTCCCGTGATGTATTTTGCCTTTACTTTGCGCAACACGTTTTCGAATGTAAATGCCGAAAGGTGATGACATTCATCAACAATGACATATCCGTATTCTGCCACCATATCCTCAACTATCCCTTTATGGTGCAATGACTGAATCATTGCAACATCAATTATAGCCGTGGGCTTCTTTTTTCCGGCACCAAATTGTCCGATCAATCTGGGTTCGATATCAAGAAATGTCGCGATCCGTGTACGCCACTGGTCAAGGAGCTGTTTCCTGTGCACCAAAATAAGGGTATTTGTTTTACGTACTGCAATAAGAAAGGCACAAACGACTGTTTTCCCAAAGGCGGTAGGCGCGGAAAGCACGCCGGTATCATATTTAAGAATAGCATCAACCGCTTCCTCCTGTTTATCGGAAAGTTTTCCGCTGAAAGAGATGTTGATCCTGCTGCCTGTATACCTTTCATCATGAAGGTCCGTTTTCACTTTGATGTATTTCAACAATGCAGTCACTTCATCTAAGCATCCGCGAGGAACGGCAATATGCTTTTCAAATTCCTCTGCACACGATATCACCCTGGGTTTGCCAAATGTTGATAGACGCATAGCCTGCGCACGATAGAATTCCGGATTCTGGAATGCAGCCGTGCGGATAATGCGGTTGATAAGTCCCGAGGGGAGATCCTTCTTTTCGATATAGAGCAGATTCGAGATGATCATTTTAATTGACGATGGTAACTGGCCTGTTATGTTAAGGACCTTCACCTGTCCTGTTGGCGGGATCAGCCACGGTTTTTCTGACATTTCATCATCAATGCTCATCCTTATCCCAATGACTCTTCCCCTGTGGGCCGCTTCCTCCTCGATTCCCTGTATCCGTGCTCTGCAAAGCCGTCTTACGGACCGTAGATATTCCCATTGATCGTAATATGGTTTAAATTTATCATCAATGAACAGGCTGTTCCCCTGTTTAACAGGATCAGCCTGTAAGGGAAGGGCTATTAGGTTTCCGAAACCTCCCTGCGGCATCGTGTCCTGGTTCGGGAAGAACCGGTCATACGAATCAAGCCCTACCTGATGGCGGCGTTCCATTGTCTCAGTTAATAACGAACATCCGA
>CAZGJW010000077.1:0-12969 GCA_964525675.1 uncultured Spirochaetota bacterium | reverse complement strand
TAATGGAATCAATAACCGAAGGGCTTCTTGAATTTTCGAAAATCGGCAAGGTCAATGAACTGTGGGAAAATATCCACGCCTCGGATGTTCTCAAGGACATTATCGTCAACTTTACACCCGCCTTGAAGGAGAAGAATATTACACTCACCGTTGAAAACGAACTTCCTTCAGTATATTTCTACCGTCGAGGCCTGCAGCGAGTTTTTTCAAATCTGATCGATAACTCAATTAAATACGCGAAGCCCGGGACAGTACCCTGTATTAAAATCGGCTCGACAGATACCGGCCCCCTGGCTTCGGAGGGTTTGTGCCAGTTTTTTGTGGAGGACAACGGCATCGGCATTGCTCTTGAAAACCGGGAGCTCATCTTCGAACTGTTCCACCGGGAAAACGGCAGTATCCATGTGCAGGGATACGGAATCGGCCTCGCCCTAGTTCGAAAAATCCTGGAAACAGCCCACTGCGAAATTACCGTTCAATCGGAACAAAACGAAAAAACGGTATTTTACTTTACGCTTCCCTCAGCACGGCAGTCCGAGGCGTAAATTATGCCCTGCCGCGATGCAGGGACAGCCCTCTTTGCAAAAAGTCGGCAGAGGAGCCTTTCCATGCAATTTATCGATCTTCTGCTCTCCTTTATACTGTTTGCAACAGCCGTCGTGTTCATCATCAGAAAGAAGCTTCGCGAGAATATCTGGATAATAGTTTTAGCCCTCATATTTTTCCCGATCTCTCTCATTCGCTCATATTTTCCGGAGATGGATGTCATTTTATTCGGTAAAATTTCCGTTCTGGATGCAATCGTGTTTTCCTTCGTAAAACTCATACTGCTTCTTGCAATCCTCAGATATATTTTTACGGCAAAGGGGAAAAAGGTACTCAGATGAAAGCGGATGAGTATACCAGCCGGTTTTACAGAAGCTGGCAAAAACCTGCCGATCTGCAGTCATTCAGGATTATGCACGGCGAAACCGACCTGCAGATATTTGCCCCAAAAGACCTGCGCCGCCTGGCATCCGATTTGGTTTTAAAACACCGGGCCGAGCTTGAACAAACAATAAGGGACGTGCCTTCTTTTCTCACATCTCTGAAACCGGTGTCCTTCACATCGGAATTCGAGATGATCAACGTGATGATACGAAACGCTATGTGTGCCGGAGTTGGGCCTATGGCTGGCGTTGCAGGGGCCATTGCCGAGTTTGTCGGTCGCGGCCTCCTCAGCCATACCCGGGAAACCATCGTTGAAAACGGTGGAGATATCTTTATAAAAACAGGCCGCGAACGAACACTACTCGTATATGCAGGAGAGGATTCACCGTTCAGGGACAAGATAAAAATACGGCTCAGGGGAAACAGTAGAGAGTTCGGTGTCTGCACTTCTTCGAAGAAGGTCGGCCACTCAAAAAGCTTTGGTAATACGGATGCTGTTGTAGTCATTGCCGATTCAGCGGTAACCGCTGATGTCTTTGCGACTGCGATCGGAAATATGGTCAAAATAGAGGAGGACATCGCCGGAGCAATGGATTTTGTGAAAAATAACTCCGATGTGCGTGGCGGACTGATTATTATAGGGTATAAGCTCGGTGTCTGGGGCGAGATAGAGCTCCTGAACTGACTCTCTTTCTGGTACTACACGATACTCGTTGATTATGCGACCAACAGGCGGTTGTCACAGTCAACTATTTTATTCACTCGTGCATCTCCATTGCCCGGTACGGGCACGCGGGAATACAGAGACTGCAGGCAATGCATTTTTCCTCGATAAATTGCACCTCCATCAGGATTCTGTCTTCGATCACAAGCGCGCCTGCCGGGCATACCGCTGTGCAAGCGCCGCAGTTCGTGCACCTGGAATCTATCCTCCTGACAACTTTTGAAATAGGCTTGAATGTGACGCCGATTTCTTTGAGATAATTCAGGCCTTCACTGACATTTTTCTTTGAGCCTGAAATCTCTATTACCATCGTTCCCTCTTCATCCTGCCCGATTCGTGCCCTTGAAATATTGATGGTGAGATCATACATCTTAATCAGGTTAGATATGACGGGCTGCTCGGTAAGAAGCCGAGGATAATGCAGCATTATATTTTTTGAATAGGTTTTCACCATAACTCCGATACCCCCATCTGTTTTCGACACAAAACCATCTACTGGCAGTTCATCGGCTTGAATGTTTGACCTGAAGTGACTCCCGGCAGATCTGCGACCTTGCCCGACAGGAAAAATTCACCGCCTCTGATCCAATCACGAAGCGTGGTTGCTATCTCCAGCGCCATGGGATAACTCGATAGGCCGGCGGAGATTACTTCTTTCCCGTTGATAATAATTCTACCGTTTTTAAGTTCCTTGTAATTGACCCGCGCAACGATTCCGCTTTCCCTTTTCGGATATGCACCGGAGTAGTCGACAACCGAAGCGAAAATATCCTCGTCCTTTACGGCAACAAAGCCGAGCATCTCCTCATCGAGTATCGGTATCGGTATACCGATACCGACAGCCATACTTGCCCCGTACCCGGCCATTGAAACACCCCGCACGTACCGAGGATTCATGGCCTTCATGTCTCCGGTGACCGCAAGCGTGCCTGCCCCTTCTACCGGCACCCCGTTTCTACTGCGCTCGGCCGTCGGGTTGTGCTGTGTGCCTTCCCAGAATACGTATCCCTGTGCTCCTCCTAAAAAAATTCTCGTGCCGATTCCTATTGTCCGAAGGTACGGGTCATTGAGAAGAGGGCTGAGCTGACCGGCGCTCGAATATCCTGCGTTTGCCATGTTTGGCTGAAGAACGCCGAGATAGGTGTATATGACTCTGTTCGAGAGGTTAACCGCAACATTGTAATTCTGGTATGCATTTCTCGGATTGACGAGAAACGCCTGGTTGAGATCCTGCAGGGTCACGATTGTCTTGAGCTCCTTGCGCGGGTAGCAGTCGGTCCCGTAAGATGTCGCTCTGAGCACAACCTTTTTCCCGACGATGAGGTCCTCGATGACATGCCCCCCGCCGTACAGGAACCTTCCGGGATATATCTTGTTTGCCGGGTCATCTTCCGGAATCGCCGTAGCGCCTATATACACGTCACAGGCCGCAAGCCCGCCGTAGGCGGGAACATTGTTGAGCCATGCGTTCTGCATCTTCATCCTGGGTGCGGAGTGCCCGAAATTGAGAAACGCGCCTGAGGAGCACATAGGGCCGAAGGTCCCCGTGGTTACCACATCAACCTCCTCAGCCGCACGTTTGGATCCCTTCTCCTCCACAAAGGGGATTATTTCCTCCGCGGTAAAAACACATGCCTTTTTCTTTCTTATCTTCTCATTTATTTCTTCAATCGTCTTCGCCATGATGAAGATACTCTCCTCTCATCGGATACTGTTCACTTCATCGTACATAGCAATGATATTTTCAGGAGGCACGCCGGCAAGTATATTGTGCACCTGATTGAATACGAATCCGCCGCCCTTCATGAATATTTCCGTATTCTTCCTCACATCGGCCCGAACCTGATCCGGTGTCCCTTCAGGCAGTATATGCTGTGTATCCGCGCCGCCACCCCAGAACGAGATGTCCTTCCCGAACTCCCGCTTGAGCCGCTCGGGTTCCATACCCGGGGTATTTATCTGTACGGGGTTCAGCACATCCACACCTGCCTCTATCAAATCTGGAATAAACTCCGATATCTCACCGCAGCTGTGAAGAAAGACGTATATATCCGAATGATCCTTGATGTACCGGTAAATCTTCTTATGCCGCGGAAAGAATATCTCGTGGTACATCTTCGGGGAGAGCATCGGGCCTGACTGCATACCGAGGTCGTCACCCACCTGTATGATCTGCACGTATGGAGAAACCGCCTCTAAAACCGGCTTCAGATTCTCAATGTGTATCTCGGTAAGCCGGTCCAGCATCTTCTCCATCTCCTCCCTGTGGGTCACAAGGTTCATGAGAAACCCGTCCGTTCGGTAGAGAAACTGCCCCCATTCAAAGAGGTTACCGCCGAACCCTATCATGATCGCATAATCGGTTTCTTCATACAGCTTCTTCGCCCTTTCTCTGAGCATCGTATAAAAATCAGGCCTGCCTGAGTTCCTCCAGAGCGGACCCGTCATGTACGACCACATAACCTTATCCAGGTAATAGGGCAGGTCGTCGAAGCTATCCTTGTGCACCTCATGAAGCGGCCACATTGCCTGGTCGAAGTACAGGGAATTATGCGGCATCTGCGCGATAGCATCTCCCTCCCCATCAACACAGACCCATGTATCGTCCCGTTTCTCTATTTTGAGCCATGTCGGAAGTTTGGCGGGCGAATCATCCGGAAGCAGCCAGTCCTTCCAGTCGGCAGGGTCATCCGCAAAGGCCTGCTCCAGATCGACCGCATCTATATGAAATCTGTCCAGATACCACTGTTCCGGGAGCGCGAGCTGCTGAACCGAATCGTACAGCTTCGTCTCACCGCCGGTGATACCAAGGTGCTTCTTCAGCCTGTTATAGGCAATGGCCATGATGCCTGTTGATCTCATTGCGCCGCAATCCACTGGCACCTTGTCGGGCTCTCTGTGGTTGAGCGCTGCAAGTACTCTTTCTCGAGATGTCATTTCCCCCTCCTCGCTATTCGTTTGAAATGGAAAGTACCATTCCAGAAATAAAGAATTTTCTCAACAGGACAAACAGTAGAATTGTCGGTACCGATGTAAAAATAACGCCGGTCATAATTAATGGTATTACTCCACCAGCGTATCCCGACATCGATGCCAATGCAACCATAATCGGTCTCACCTCCCGGGAACGTGTAAGAACCATTCCAAACAGCAGATCATTCCATATCCAGGTCCACTGGAAGAGGGCAACGACAGCGGTCGGTGGTATCGACTGGGGGAGAAAAATATACAGGAATGATTTAAGCGGGCCGCATCCATCGATTTTCGCCGCATCTTCAATCTCCTTCGGTATTGTTGTATAAAAACCTCTGTATACGAAAAGACTGAACGGAATACATATGGCTGCGTATATTAATATCATTCCCAGCCTCGTATCGTACAGTCCTATAGTATTAAAAAATTTATACATCGGAATAAGATACATCTGAAATGGAAATAGAGTTCCACTGTAGATAATAATAAAAAGCAGAAAATTAAAACGTGGTTTGAGTCTGATAATACTGAATCCCGCCATGGAAGCGGTTGTAATAGCTATGCCCGACCCGACAGTTGCATACAGGAGTGAGTTGAGAAAATGCTCGTGTAATCTGTACTTCTGCATCACATTTTTAAAGTTGTCGAGGAATGATATTTTTGTAGGCATCTGATAAAACTTCTGATTGACAAAATCCTCCGCACTTTTAAATGAAACCAGAAATGTCGTCCATACCGGAAGAATCCATATAAAAACCAAAACAACAACGATAAAGTACAGTGGGATTTTTTGAATGTTTCTTCTCATCGGTTCTGTCCTTCCAGCTGTCTTTTAATAATAGAGGAGATCTTTTCGGGCCATTCTCTTTATATAGAAGGCTGAAACTGTTATAACGATAATTGAGAGGAAAACCGAAATTGCAGCACCGTAACCCATTCTGAACAGGGTGAATGTTTCTCTGAACATCGTCACCGCAAGAGTTTCAGACGAACGATATGGCCCTCCCCGGGTCATAACATAAATTATATCAAAGGCCTTGAACGAGTTCACCATCGCCATGGTTATAACAATGGTTGTAATCGGCCGTAACATGGGGAAGGTTATATACACGAATGTCTGCCATTTATTTGCACCATCTATAATAGCTGCTTCTATTGGATCCTGGGGGATTGTCGCAAGCCCCATGAGAAATAGAACCATGTTTACGCCGAGCTGCTGCCATGTCCATGCGATGAGAAGTGAAAAGGTGTTGAGAGGAACATTGGTGAGCCACGACACCTTCGCTTCGATACCAAAAAGGTTGAATAAATTGTTTAATACCCCATACTCCCTGCTGAACATATAGGTCCAAATGATACCTGTTGCTACGAAAGAGATAGTGAGAGGGATAAAAAATATTGATTTAAAAAACTTTTCAAATGCCAAACCTCTTACAAAAATTGCTATAAGCAGTCCCCCCATAACCGGGAAAATAAGTGTAAATCCTACCCAGATGAGAGTATTTCTGAATGAAATAAGAAAATTTTCATCGGAAAGAAACATGCTATAATTTCGAAAGCCGATAAAAACAGGTTTTTTAAGACCATCCCATTCAAAAAAACTGTAATAAATATTTTGAAACATGGGAATTAACAGCAGAATGAAAACGAGGAGAAAAGCTGGAAGTATAAACATATAACTTACGATTTGTTCTTTTTTTTTCATATACCTGCTCTCTTCTGAATATTCAGTTACAGTGCCACTCTTCTTTGCTGCCCTTTTTCATACAAAATATTCCAGGGCCGGTTCCCGGTCAACAGAAACGGCCCTGGACATTAACAAAAAATATTTACTTATTCTTTGCCCAGTAATCATCCGCAATCTTGTCAAGATCAGCAAGGACCTTATTGACGGTTTCAGGGTGAAGCATGAACTCAGCAAACTTATCAACTGCAGTTTCACAAATAGGCGTCGGTGTTGCTTCCCAGTATCTATTCAATATCCTGTATTTCTCATCAACAATCGTGTTCATAAGATCCACCTTTACCTCAGGCAGGTAATCAGCTTTCGATTTTTGATTAGCCGGGAATGAGGTGATTTTTTTGGCGAGAAATGCATTTCCTTCGGGGCCCATCAGCCAATCCACAACTTTTTTTGCCGCTTCCTTATTGGGTGCATTTTCACTTAAAAGAATTGGCATGGCTTCAAGGATGATAACCTTGCCTGCATCAGAATTGTGTGATGGAAGAATGAACGCCCCTATCTTGTCCTCAGGAACACTGTTTGCCGTTAGTACGGCAGTGTAGTACCAGGTGCCGCAAACAACCATTCCAAGTTTATCCTCATTGAACAGTCGCTGGGAATCGGCAAACAGGTCCGTCGAAGGATCGGTGAAATATCCTCTCTTCATAAGATCCGCCCAGACACTAAAAGCCTTTTTTACACGCGGGTCTGTATACTTTGCCCTTCCCTCACAGAGATCAACATACAGGTCAGGATCTTCACCAATGATCATCTCCTCAAACATGACAAAGGTCGGCCATCGTCCTTGAACAGTTTGAAAAAGTGGTGTAATATCATTGGCCTTGAGCGTCTCACAGACATCGATAAACTCATCCCAGGTTTTTGGAACACTCAGGTTAAGTCTGGCAAAAACGTCCTTGTTATACCAAACGGGCCAGTATTCCACACCGTAGACGAAACCATAGTTCTTTCCATTGAATGTAAAAGCATCCCTCAATCCCTGAGAATATTCATTACTGTGTTTATCCCAAAGGTCTGTTATATCAGCTACGAGCCCCTGATCGATAAGACCTTTCATCCGGTACGTAGACCACCAGGTAAACAGATCGGGAGCTTTATCGGTAGGAAGCGCCGAACGTACCGCAGCAATAAAAACGTCGGTCGTGGGGTAGGGACTAGGAGAAATACCGACCCCAACCACTTCCTTTGTTTTTGCCCCTGTTTCTTCAAAGAAAGGCTGGAAATTAGGGTTCCCACCCTTATCGTGCATGAGCACGACATCTACCGCCTCTGCCTCTTTTACCTTCTCTTTTGATCCTGCCGCAAAAAGAAGCGGGGTAAAAAGAAACAAAGCAATGACCGTTACGACAAAACACTTTTCTTTCGACTTTTTCATAGGACCTCCTGATTAATTTTGAATTTTAAAACGCAGCGTACATCTTGAAAGTTAGATTGATCACCTCCTTTCAAAGGGATTCTACCCGTATAACAAAGGTATTCTTGATCAACTCCCTGTTGATCCAGTCTTACCCGTTACAAAATATACTACGCAGATTTTTTCTTGAAGAAATCAGGTATTGGCAGATAAAAATCATGCTGTGACCTGGTCAGCAATGTCCTATAGACGCCTGCATGCCCCCCTTTCGATAAGCTGCTGTTTTACCTTTAACACGTGTATATCATCAGGTTTGCTTTTCAACCTGTTAATCATAAGCTCACCGGCAATTCTTCCCAATAGATCGGTATTTATACTCATGGTAGTAATGCGCGGAATAAAGGGCTGGTTGTAATCGAGCGTATCCCCCGGTGCGATTATTGAAACATCTTCCGGTACCGCAAGGCCCAATTTATTTAAAGCCACTATTACACGGGCTGCGAGGTAATCATCGTGAATAAAAAGTGCGGTAGGGTTTTCACCCGAATTGAACAGGTATTTTATTTTTTCCTGAAGTTCCTCCATATTGTACAGGGTAACGGTTATTCTGTTTTTATCCGGAAACTCAACACCAATTTCATCGAGTGCTTTCTTGAATCCGATAAATCTGTCGGCAATAACAGACGGTATATCAGGGCGCTCATATTCAATATATGCGATTTTCCTGTGTCCAAGTTGTGTAAGGTATAATGCACCTTCATACGCGCCCTGAAAATCGTCGACACAAACAGAATAGAACTTATCCTGATAATTGCTGTTATTTATAATTATCACGGAAATACCCCTGTCCTCGAGCTGTGTAAACAACTCCTTATTTCCGTAATGAATGGAAAAAATTGCCCCGGAACCGGAAGCGATAATTTTTTTTAAGACTTGTTCACTTTTGAAATGGAGGTTCACGGGTATCATGATAGGATAGTATCCCTCTTTGGTGATCACCGATTCAATCTGGATAATGATATGGCGTATAAAATTCCACTCAAATGCCTTTTCATAATCATCGAGAACAAGAATTGCAATATGCGAGGATACCCTTTTTGCCATTGAAGAAGCATAGAGATTTCTTCGATAACCGAACTTCTTGGCTGCTTCATGCACCCGTTGTCGGACCTCTTTTGAAATGTTCCCTTTTCCGTTCAAGACGCATGATGCAGTTGAAAGGGATACACCCGCTTCCCGGGCCACATCTTTGAGCTTGGCTGAAACCATACTTTTTCTATTAGGTGAAAAAATTTTGATGATGTTCGAAAATTACCATTTAGTAAAATATTAGTAAAACGTTTTGACATTATTTTACTAAATATTTCGGTTCTGTCAACTTTTTTTGAAGGATTAAACTCTTCTGTTCGTCGAGTGGAAAATCGATATACTGTATTACCAATCAGGTTTTTGCGGAAACCATTATATTTTTTAGGCTTTGTTACATGATTCATTATATAATACCCAAACCCAACATGTCTGAAACCTCTACCTACCCCTTCTTCCAGCGTATGAGTACAACGGTGCACATACCCCTGTCGAGGTTTATGTACTCGTAATCGCCGAAACAGGCTGGTATAGCAGCTCCCTGCAGCCATTCGATATCACACCCGTATTCGGGGTTTTTTTTCGATTGTATACGCACCTTCTCCCCGACGGTGAGAACAACCATGTGCAGAAAGCGTCCCTCTGTACTGTATTCCGCTTTTTTCAGAAAATGAATCCTCTCGATCTCAAAAGGCATTTTAGGCACTGAATTGTAACGGTCGATGGCATACTCCTTTGTCCACTTAACGACCTTCGGACGCACCCGTAAATGTTCTTTTACCCACGATTCCCGCCGCCATTTTTCGTTGTCGAAGTAGTGCTCCAGGTGCATCTTCATCCCGGGCGCCGCCATGCTCTTCTTCTCATCATCCCACGTGTTCCTGCAGTAATCGTAACCGAAAAAGGAGTACTCCGTTCCTGCAACCGACGGCACTGTGTCCATCTCCACCACCATCTGATTGCCACCGTGCCCGTGGGATGTCCCCGGCGGAATTATAAAGAGATCCCCGACGTTTGTCTTCCAGTTCGCTATAAAATCCTTCCAGTTTTCGATCGGTTCCCAGGTCTTCTCGGATTCCCGGCACCTCCGCTCCCATTCCTCCAGGTCAGCATCATCTTTGAACCCCATCCACGTATTTGCACCCTCATAGGCTTCCGCAATATAGTAGGTCTCGTAGCGTCCCATCGGCTCTCTGAAATGCCTTGCCACGTAATCGGTGCTTGGATGGTTGTGTATGGGCATGCTCGTCCGCTCCGCTGGCTGCGGCTCTGGGAAGTAGCCGTCATCGATCCATATATAGAAAGGAATGAGGCGCGGATAGGTCTTGTGGATGTAGGGGCCGACAAACTCTTTTGGATACTGCATAAGGTTTTCCGCAGGCATCTTTAGCATCTTCTCGCGGCCGATATCGATCGTTAGGCCGAGCTCATTCGGAGAAACGGCTGCATTCCAGGCATTGTTCGAAAGCGCAGGGATATTCCACCTTGTATCTCTGAACCGGTATGCGCCCCAGGGGCCGGGCTGGGCGTACTTAACATTCTTTGTCGGGTATTTAACGAGTGTTGAAAGAATGCCGTCAAACGCCTCTCTCTCAATAAGGTTTAACTCCTCAATACCTATGGCCTGCACGTAATAATCCATCTTTTTAAAGACAAAGTGCTTCTGCTCATTGAGGAGGTAGAAATCGCAGTAGTAGTACTCCTTCCACCAGTAATCCCGTTTCGGATCATCCGCACCGAACGGAATGAGCTCTCCTCCCCACATCTTCCACAGCACCGACTGCTTCGTCGTGTCAAAGTAGAAGATCATGTCATACGTATCACTCAGAGCTGGAACAGCAGACCCGCACCCGTATACAATGCGCACCCGCTCCTCGCCAGATTTTTTCAATGCAGTTTTCAGGTGCTGCACCGCGTTTTCATCCATTATATCCTCGATACAACCGTCTGTATTGACGATACCAAAGCTCGGATCATCCGAAAGAAAGGCCTTTTTGTACTCTGCAATACGTTCCTCCGGAAGAAATTCACTGTTGATATTCGTGAAGGTGAGTTTAAGGGATGTTTTTGAAAAAACACGTTGCACACGGTCGATCACTGAATGCCAGTCAACCCCATACCAGCCGTCGAATGCGACGGTGACGGTCTTTTTCGAAGATTGAAACTTTTTGTTGATCCTCGCAGCAATATTATCAATTGTTTTGTCCGTCCCGAATATAACCGCATCACTCCATTCTTTTTTTACCTTAATCCGGTTTTGCGCGTTTCTGTTATTTTCATAGAGAGGCATAGCATTCCTCCTCTTTTCTATTTGGTATAAAAACTCACTTCGTTGTATATGCAGTGTAACAGGTACATATGCAAAGTCAAGGCAGATTGGGCGTGAAGGTCATACATCATTGATATTTCAGGACTGCCCTTATATTGAGTGTGATACGGAGAAAACCGGAAATTCTTGATACGCGTGGAACAAGGCGGTATTATTAAGAGATGCATGGATTTGACCATATGGAGGTTGACGGAATAACGCAACGCGAAGGAGTGAAGCGACATGCATCAAAAACATAAGCAGGAGTTGCAAAAATCAATACAGAAACTTCGGGACGAAAGAGATTCTCTGGATATTACCCAGAAGGAAAAAAGAAAGAGGATAGACCAATTTATCGACGATCTTGAGCACCATATTGTGAATCCTGAAGACGGCGAACATGCTACACGGCTCAGGGCACATCTTCCCGAGCTTGTAAAGCTTTTCGAGGTAAAACATCCCGGCATTACCGATATTTTAAACAAGGTCTCAATGATCCTGAGCAATATGGGTATATAGAGAGCCGGCAGGCTGGCGACCCTCCTTCATGAAGCATCCCCTCAACAGTGCGTAAGCGGGGGTTATACCCGCTCACCAATGGCATTACCGGGAAAAATCGCTCAGGCTAACCGGTTTCCCTGTTTCCGCCGATTTATCGGCCGCAAATATAACACGGTGGGTTTCAAAGGCGCTTGCCAGGTCGTTATGCGGGCGCTCTCCCCTGTCCATACAGTCGGCAAAGTAGGCAAACTGATCCCTGTACGGATGGGCGGACACATCGCCGCTGTCTGCAAGATGAACATCAAGTTTTGTCCACCCGTTCAGTCCGTCTATTTTTTTTGAAAAGAACTGATCATTCTTAATTGTTCCGTGAGATCCGACGATGTTCATGTTAAACACGTACGGCTGCATACAGTCGGTTACGGATGCCGTCTTGCCCAGGGTCAGGCCGTTCTTGAACTTTAAAAGTGTAACCGACGTGGTGTCATATTCGTACGGCTTGTACACTTCGTTCGGGTTCATTGTAGAATAGGAGTAAACCTCATCCACCTCATCACCAACAAGCCAGAGCATTGTATCGAGGGCATGGCATCCGGCAGTCAGCAGTGAGCTTCCCCCCATATCCTTCTTCACATTCCATGCAAACTGTCCGTACCATGGGCCGATACCATGAAAGTAATCACCCTCGGCATAGTAAATATCACCGATAAGTCCTGTTTCCACAAGCGATTTCATCGCCTTTGATGCGGAAACAAAACGAAGCTCGAAACAGACGTTTGTCCGCACCTTATTCTTTTCTACCGCATCCATCATTCTGACCGTATCTTCAAACTTCACCCCCAGTGGTTTTTCTATAATAATATCCTTTTTCGCTTCAGCAGCTTTAACCGTCTGTTCGGGATGAAACGGATGCGGGGTGCATATATCGACAATATCGATTTTCGGATCTCCGAGGAATTTATCATAATCGTTATAAATTTTTACATCCACGCCGTACTGCTGCTTTATTTGGGCTGGATTGAGATCCCTTCGCGACATAATGGCTGCCGGTTCAAAATTCGGAAGTTCTGCAAATGTATTCAGATGTGCACCGGCGACCCATCCAAATCCAACAATACCGACTCTGTACGTATTCATGCTCCTCCTCCTGACTAGATCCGGGGCTTATTCCTGCCAGCTTGCCCACTTCTTACCGATCCTCGAGAAAATAATCCAGATGGATATACCAATTGCGGAAACCAAGACAAGTACCGCAAAGAAATTCGCCATTCTTGCAAGCGATGAATAGTAGCCGAGTTTGTTTCCAAGGCCCATCTTCCCTCCTACCATATCAGCGCCGACTGCCGTGA